>JAGOCN010000122.1 GCA_017998735.1 Giesbergeria sp. | reverse complement strand
GCGTTCAAGTTTGTGCTTGTTGAGCAGCGCCTTGGCCTCGGCGGGCGTGGTGCCGTCCTTTTCGTTCACCGTGATGAGCTTTTCACGCGGCGTCATGATGCGGCTGACCTTGACGTCGTAGCGTGTCTCGAAACGCAGGTCGCGGCTGGTGACGATGCCAATCACCTTGCCACCATCGCAGACCGGAAAGCCGGAAATACCCAGGTTTTCCGACAGCTCCAGGACCTGCAGCACAGTGTGCTCTGGGGTGATGACCACCGGGTCGTTGACCACGCCCGATTCATGGCGCTTGACCTTGGCCACCTCGGCGGCCTGCTCTTGCGCCGTGAGGTTTTTGTGCACGATGCCGATGCCGCCTTCCTGCGCAATGGCAATGGCCAGGCGCGCTTCGGTGACGGTGTCCATGGCAGCGGACACCAGCGGCAGGTTCAGGGTGATGTTGCGTGAGAAACGGGTGGCAAGAGAGGTGTCCTTGGGCAGGACCTGGGAGTACGCTGGTACCAACAACACATCGTCGAAGGTCAGCGCTTTTCCGAGAAGGCGCATGAGAAAGCTCCAAAAAAACGATTGTACCTGCGCCTGAAGAGTGCTCTGCCGCGTGCCGCACAGCTACACTTGGGGCATGAAAATGTACCAATTGGTAATGCTGGCATGGGCATGCACCCTGTCGGTGGGCGCACAGGCGCAGTGGCAATGGCTGGACAAGGACGGACGCAAGGTGTTCAGCGACCTTGCGCCGCCACCCGACATTCCGCTCAAGAACATCCTCCACCAACCGGGCGGACTGCGTGCCAGGCCACAGGCAGAAACGCCCGCAGCCCCCGCTGGCACAGCAGCAGAAATTCCGGGCGCCGTGGCTGCCACGCCGGCTGCTGCTGCACCGGCAACCCTGCCTGCTGCAGCCCCGGCAGCAGGCACCGACAAGGAGCTGCAGCAGCGCAAGGCACAGCTCGATGCGCAGGAAGAAGCGCGCAAAAAGGCCGATGACGCCAAGAACGCTGCCCTGCGTGCAGACAACTGCAGCCGGGCGCAGCGTGCCAAAGGCACCTACGCCTCCGGCCAGGCACTGCGCCAGCCGAACGCCAAGGGCGAAATGGTGTTCATGGACGAAGCCGCACGCGCGCTGGAAATGCGCCGCATCCAGAGCGTGATCGAATCCGACTGCCGCCCACGCCAGTAACCTGGCTGCACCCCGGTTTCCTGCGGCCCCCGTTTTTGGTGGCTTTGGTGGCTTTTGGCACCACAGACCTCTGTCTTTATTTGTTGCGACTTTTGGTATCGCGTTCGCGTGCAAACAGGCCTGCGGTGCGCGCGCCCTGGCGGGCAAAACGCTCGCGCCGTGCCACCTTGGGGTCCACGGTCAGGGGCCGGTACAGCTCCACCCGGTCGCCATCGCGCAGCAGCTGATCGGGTTCTGCCCGCTTGCCCCAGATGCCGCAGCCGCCTTCGGAAATGCCGGCGCTGGGCAAATGCCCTGCAGCGGCACTGGCTGCCACCGCATCGGCCAGCGTGGCGCCAAGAGGCAACTGCAGTGACCATTCCGTGGCCTCGCCCGCGCGCAGCGATGCCGCCACTGCCACATGCAGGCCTGCAGCCGCTGGCAAGGGTTCAGGCATACACCTGCTCTGCACGCTTGACGAAGGCTTCCACCAGCGAGCCGGCAATGCGGCCAAACACCGGCCCCACCACGGCGGCCAATGCCGCACTGTTGAAGCCATAGCTCATCTTCAACTCCACCTTGCAGGCACGCTGGCTGCCATCGCCCACCGGAAGAAAGTTCCAGTCGCCTTCCAGCCGGGAAAACGGGCCCTTGAGCAGGTGCATCTGCACGCGCCGGCCTGGCTCGTGGTCGTTGCGCGTGACAAAGCTCTGGCGAATGCCGCCAAAGGCAATGCCGACTTCGGCCACCATGCCGGCACTGTCTTCTTCCACCACCCTGGCACGGTCGCACCAGGGCAGAAACTCGGGGTACTTGTCCACCGCCGTCACCAGGGCAAACATTTCTTCGGGGCTGTACCAGATCAGGACGGATTTGCTGATTTTTTTCATGGAAAGGCGTGGGGCCAGGGCCATTGCCCAAAGGGCAGGCCTGCCCGCAGGAGTCACTAGAATTGCGGATGCGCGGTGCCTGTGATTGTAGGGAGGCCTTTTATCTCCCGCCTTGCACCGCATCTATCTCTGATGGCCAAGAAACCCAATACCTCCTCGCGCATTGCCGACAATAAAAAAGCGGCTTACAACTATTTTTTTGAAGAACGCCTGGAAGCGGGCATGGTGCTGGAAGGCTGGGAGGTGAAGGCGCTGCGCGAGGGCAAGGTGCAGCTGACCGATGGCTATGTGGTGATCCGCAATGGCGAGCTGTTTCTGATCGGCTGCCAGATCAACCCGCTCAAGACCGCTTCCACCCATGTCAACCCCGACTCGGTGCGCACCAAAAAGCTTCTGCTGCACAAGGAACAGATCAAGCACCTGATCACCAAGGTCGAGCAAAAGGGCTACACCCTGGTGCCGCTGAACCTGCACTGGAAGGAAGGCCGCGTGAAATGCGAGGTGGCCCTGGCCAAGGGCAAGGCCGAGCACGACAAACGAGACACCATCAAGGACCGCGAAGGCAAGCGCGAAGTGGAACGTGCCATGAAAAGCCGCAACCGCTGAAGGCCTGCACGGCAGATTTGCCGTGCAAATTTTTTGCTGCTTGTTGCACATGCTCCCGGACAAAGCAGACGGTCAAGACGGCCTTTTATCTGACAAAGCGGGCAAGGAACTGCCTTCTACACTGGGCCATCTTTAATCCGAGGAGAGCGCGATGAAAATGATTGCAAATGTGCTGGCGGCTTCGGCCCTGGTGGTAGGTTTTTCCAGCTTTGCTGCCGATCGCATGAATGCCACCGAGGGCAACAAGTCGCAAGCAGACAAGACCATGCAGAACCACACATCCGACATGCCCGCAAAGAGCGCCACCAGCAGTGGCATGGCAGGCGACACGGCACGCAAGAACGCCACCGTAGGCAACAAGTCCGAAGCGGACAAGACCATGCAAAACCACTCGTCCGATATGCCTGCGAAGAACACCACCAACAATGGCATGGCAAACGACACGGTGCGCAAAAACGCCACCGTAGGCAACAAGTCCGAAGCGGACAAGGCCATGCAGAACCATTCCTCTGAGATGCCAATGAAAAATGGCGCAACCAACAATGGCATGGCAGGCGACACAGCGCGCAAGAATGCCACTGAAGGCAACAAGTCGGAGGCCAAATAATGAAAATCCTTGCTACCGTATTGATGGCTTCGGCCCTGATGGCGGGCTGCTCTAACTTTGCTTCGCAGCGCAACAATGCCGTCAACGGCAACATGTCTGAAGCAAAAAAGACCAGCATGCAAAACGGCGCGCCCGACATGCCCACGCGTGCATCCGATGGCCGGCTGATCGGTCCCAACGGCAACACCATTTATGTCTTTGGCAAGGACACCAATGGCATGTCGAACTGCAACGGCCAGTGCGCCACCAACTGGCCACCGCTGACCGTGGCGCCCACTGCCAAGGCCATGGGCGACTACACCATCGTCACGCGCTCGGATGGCACCCGCCAGTGGGCCTACAAGGGCCAGCCTTTGTACTATTTCGTCAAGGACACCAAGTCCAGCGACATGATGGGTGACGGGGTGATGGAAGGCAACTGGAAGGTTGTGCGCCCCCAGTAAGCTTCTTTCATCGGTTTTTTACTGACTGCCGGAATGGCGGTACGGTGCCTTGAAAGCGCCGTACCGCCATTTGTGTTTCAAAGCGGCTTCGGATGCTGGCTGGACAGCTGCACACCGCACAGCACAGCCTGTGCTACCTATGCTGCAAGCCTGTATTTTTAAGCGAAATGTGCCTCCAGCTCAGGTACAGCTTGCGCCAGCAGCTCTTTTTTTGATAGCAAAATTCAATTGTTTCAGCACACAGTCTGCAGACCGGCCAAGGCAAGTCGGCTCTGTGTGGGCTTCTCCGATGCAGTGTTGTCCTCCAGCGCTGCCAGCGGGTGTGCATGTGCAGGCCACGGACTGTCAAAAAACGGCGCCACCATCGCATCGCTCACCTCTTCGATGCGCGCCGGCTGCCATTGCGGGGCATGGTCCTTGTCTACCGCCAGTGCCCGAATGCCTTCCAGCGTCTCGCTGCGGCCGGGGCGCAAATGAAAGCAGTGCCGCACCATGGCGCGCTCCATGCGCAGGTCGTCTGCCAGGTCCATGCTGCG
This sequence comes from Giesbergeria sp., assembly GCA_017998735.1. Taxonomy (GTDB): domain Bacteria; phylum Pseudomonadota; class Gammaproteobacteria; order Burkholderiales; family Burkholderiaceae_C; genus Simplicispira. The sequence goes on along the minus strand of JAGOCN010000122.1, from coordinate 1,735 downwards.
GGCACGCCGCACCTGTTCCAGCACCACATGCAGCATCAGGGGCGAGCGCTTGCGCAGCGTCGCCGCCGTGGCCTGTGCCCAGGGGCTGTCCGACGCTTCCAGAGCGCCCACGATGGCGGCCACGGTGGGCAAGGCAAAATAATGGTCAATTTCGGCCTTGGCGCACAGCCTGTCTGCGCTGGCAGCTGTGAATTTGGCAGCAACCAGCTGCTGCACCTGCTGCGCATTGGCAAAGTGCTGCTGGCCCAGGGCCTGCCACAGCCCTTCCAGTGCAGACACCGGCACACAGCCATCTGCCAGAGCGCTGGCCACGGCATCGCCTGCGGTGATGGTTTCGCCCGTGAGCGCCAGCCATTCGCCCACATGGCCGGGGCAGCGCGACAGAAAGTAGCCGCCGCCCACGTCCGGAAACATGCCGATGGCGGTCTCCGGCATGGCCATGCGGGTGCGCTCGGTCACCACGCGCAGCGATGCCCCCTGGCTGATGCCCATGCCGCCGCCCATCACGATGCCGTCCATAAAAGCAATGTAGGGCTTGGGGTAATGGTGGATCAAGTGGTTGAGCGCGTACTCCTCGGTGAAGAAATCTTCCACCTGCGGGTCACCCTGGCTGCCGGCCTGGTACAGAAAGCGGATGTCGCCCCCGGCGCAAAAGGCACCAAAAGGGCCTTCCTTGTTGCTGCCGCGAATGGCCACTGCCAGCACCTGTGCATCGCCCTGCCAGGCCAGCAGCGTGGCCATCAGGCCCCGCACCATGCCCAGCGTCAGTGCATTCAGTGCCCGGGGCCGGTTCAGGGTGATGCAACCCACCTGTCCCCGCACTTCGGTGGTGATTTCAGAGGTTTTTTCGCCCATGAATTGCTCCTTTTTTCATGCCCATGTGTTGGCAGACAAAGCGTGCATTGTCGTTGCCTTGGGCACTGCTGCCGGCGCAAGGCAGGGCAATGCAGTCGCCTTTGCGCCACGTGGCAGCACCGCCAAGGGCCTGGCACCCAGCGGCGCAAAACAAAAAAACCACTGCAGGCAGTGGTTTGGGTGTGCAGCAACAGGGCAGGCAGTGCTGGGCACAACCGGGGAGCTGACCTGTTTGGTGCCCTCCCCTTTTACCCAATGGCCTGCGCCTGGCCCCGGTGCGCCTCGACTCAGCGGCTGGCGCGTTTGCGCTCGCCTTCGGTCAGGAAGCGCTTGCGCAGGCGGATCGACTTGGGCGTGATTTCCACCAGCTCGTCGTCTTCCACAAATTCCACGCCGTATTCCAGCGTCACGTCGATGGGGGGGGTCACCTTGATGGCGTCTTCCTTGCCCGTAACACGGAAGTTGGTCAGCTGCTTGGTGCGTGTGGCATTGACGATCAGGTCGTTGTCACGGCTGTGGATTCCCACAATCATGCCTTCGTACACCGGGTCGTTGGGCTTGACGAACATGCGTCCCCGGTCGTCCAGCTTGCCCAGCGCGTAGGTGAAAATTTCACCCGCATCCATCGAGATCAGCACACCGTTCTTGCGGCCACCGATCTCGCCCTTGTGCGGCTCGTAGCTGTCAAAGATGTTGGAAATCAGGCCGGTGCCGCGCGTCAGGTTCAAAAATTCGTTGGTGAAACCAATCAGCCCCCGCGCAGGAATGCGGTACTCCAGGCGCACCCGGCCCCGGCCATCGGGCTCCATGCTCACCAGTTCGCCCTTGCGCTCGCCCAGCGCCTGCATCACGCCGCCCTGGTGGGTTTCTTCGATGTCTG
>JAGOCN010000121.1 GCA_017998735.1 Giesbergeria sp. | reverse complement strand
GCCTCGGGCAGGCGGTTGAGCGCGGCCTGCAGCTTGTTTTGCACCTGTACCTGCGCCACATCGACGTTGGTGCCGGGGCTGAAGGTGAGCGTGGTGCGCGAACTGCCCGAGGCGTCGCTGCTCGAACCCATGTACAGCAGGTTGTCGATGCCCTTGAGCTGCTGCTCGATGATTTGCGTGACCGAGTTCTCGACCGTTTCGGCCGAGGCGCCGGTGTAGACCGCGCTGATGGACACACGCGGCGGGGCAATGTCGGGGTACTGCTCCAGCGGCAGCGTGAACACCGCCAGCGCCCCGGCCAGCATGACGACGATGGACAGCACCCACGCAAAGATGGGGCGGTGGATGAAAAACTGGGCCATGGCGGGGCGTGCTCAGCGGGCCGCTGGAGGTGCGGATACGGACGGGGCCGAGGCAGGCGGGAGCGTGCCTGCGGCTGCCGTTGCGGCGCCAGAGGCAGCAGCGCCGGAGGCCGTGGGGGAACTGGCCGGGCTGGCAGGTCCGGCGGCGATGGCCGTCCGGGCCGCAGGTGCCCTGGAGGCTGCAGAGGCTGTGGCAGCAGGTGCCAGCTGCACCGGCTGCGGCGCCACCACGTCGCCGACCTTGATGCGCTGAAAACCGTCCACGATGACCTCGTCGCCCGGCGCCAGCCCGTCCGTCACCAGCCAGCGGCTGCCGACAGCGCGGTCCACCGCAATGGCGCGGCGCTCCACCTTGCGCTCGGCGTTCACCAGCAGCACGCTGGGCTGGCCGGCAATGTCGCGCGCCACGGCCTGCTGCGGCACCAGCAGTGCCTCGGCCGCCACACCGGTGGTCAGCTGCGCCTGCACATACATGCCGGGCAGCAGCACGCCGTCCGGGTTGGGCACCACGGCGCGCAGCAGCACCGCGCCGGTGCCGGGGTTCACGGTCAGGCCGGAAAACTGCAGCCGCCCCGGCAGCGCATAGGCACTGCCGTCTTCCAGCGTGATGCGCACCCGCGCCGCGTCGCTGCTGCCGGCGCGCTCAAAGCGGCCCTCGGCCAGGTCGCGGCGCAGCTGCAGCAGCTCGGTGCTGGACTGCGTCACGTCCACATACACCGGGTCCAGCTGCTGCACCGTGGTCAACGGGGCGGCCTGGTTGGCGGTGACCAGCGCGCCGGCCGTCACCGACGACAGCCCGGTGCGCCCGGCAATCGGCGCGCGGATGCGGGTGTAGTCCTGGTTGATGGTGGCGGTCTGCAGCGCTGCCTTGGCCACGGCCACGTCGGACGCGCTTTGCGCCGCCGCCGCCTGGCTTTCCTCGGCCGACTGGCGGCTGATGGCGTCGATCTTCACCAGCTCGGCGCTGCGCCGGGCGTTGACCTCGGCGGTGCGCGCCTGCGCCTGCGCCTTGGCCAGGGCCGCGCGAGCGCTGGCCTGCACCGCTTCGTAGCTGGCCGGGTCAATCTGGTAGAGCGGCTGGCCGGCCTTGACCAGTGCGCCTTCGGTGAAAAGGCGCTTTTGCACGATGCCGCTGACCTGCGGGCGGATTTCGGCCTGCAGAAAGGGGCTGATGCGGCCCGGCAGTTCGGTGGACGCGGCATAGCGCTCGGTGGCCATGCGCACGGTGCCCACCGCCGTGGGCTCGGCGGGTTTGGCGTCCCTGGGCGCGGCTGCAGGGGCGCGTTCGGAGCAGGCGACCAGCGCGGCGCACAGCACCAACGCTGGCAGCACGCCGGCCCGGCGCAACTGCACGGAAGAAGAAAAACAAGCGGAAAACGTGTCGCGCCACGCCGGCGCGGGCGCAGGTGCCACACGGCCGGGGCGCGCGGCCATGGAAAAGAGGGGCATGGGCAAAAGAGGCAAAAGGGGCAGGGCGGGAGTGGCGGCCATTTTGACAGCGGCATGTGAACGCTGCATGAAGTGCGCGACAGCCATAAAAAAAGCCCCGCGGGGCGGGGCTGGGGCTGCCTTGCCAAGCGCTGCCCGGCGCTGCCCGGCGCTGTCAGCGCAGCAGCCAGGCGGTGTCTGGGGCTGGCGGCTGGTTCTTACTGCTTGCGCTCGGCGATCGACTTTTGCGCCAGGTTCACCAGATCGGCGCCAATCTGGCCCTTCCACTTGTCCACCACCGGGCGCGTGGCCTGCACAAAGGCTTCGCGCTCGGCCGGGGTCAGCTGCGTCACGGTCACGCCGTGGCTGGCCACTTCCTTCAGCAGCGGCTGGCCGGGCTCGACCATGCCCTTGCGCGCAATGGCGGTTTCTTCCTTGCCGGCTTCGATGGCGGCCTGGCGCACGATTTCGCGGTCGGCCGGCGTCCAGCTGTTCCAGATGTCCTTGTTCACCACAAAGATCAGCGGGTCGTTCATGTAGCCCCACATGGTGATGTGCTTTTGCGCCACGCTGTACAGCTTGGCGGCCATGAACACCGACATCGGGTTTTCCTGGCCGTCCACGGCGCTGCTGGCCATGGCCGGCTGCGCGTCGGCCCAGCTCATCTGCGTCGGGTTGGCGCCCAGCGCGCTGAAGGTGTCCAGGAACAGCGGCGAGCCGACGACGCGGATCTTCATGCCCTTCAGGTCGGCGGGCGACTTGATGGCCTTTTTGGAGTTGGAGATTTCACGGTAGCCGTTTTCGCCCCAGGCGAGCGGCATGACACCGGCTTTTTCCAGCGTCTGGAACAGGCTTTTGCCGACCGGCCCTTGCGTCAGCGCATCGGTGGCGGCGTAGTCGGGCATCAGGAACGGCAGCGAAAACAGGTTGAGCTGCTTGACCTGGGGCGACCAGTTGATGGTCGAGCCGATGGCCATGTCGATCACGCCCTGGCGCAGTGCAGAAAACTCGCGCGTCTGGTCGCCCTGGATCAGCGAGACGCCGGGGTAGAGCTTGATGTTGATGCGACCCTGGGTGCGTTCACGCACCTTGCTGGCCCACAGCTCGCCGCCCTTGCCCCAGGGAAAGGCGGTGCCCAGCACCAGCGACATGCGGTATTCGCTTTTGTAGTTGGTTTGCGCCAGCGCGGGCGTGGAAAAGGCCAGCGCGGCTGCAGCGGCCACGGCAGAGGTGAGGAAGGTGCGCAGTTTCATGGTTGTCTCCTTGCTATGAAAATAATAGCTGCTGGCGCATGCTGTGCATGGGCTGCAGCCTGTTTTGACCAAAAACCCAATTCATCCGGTCGTTGGCCTGTGTCCCGGCCCGTCCATCAATAGCCCAGCCGGGTCGGCAGCCACAGCGCCAGCTGCGGCCAGACGATGACCAGCAGCAGCGCCACCGACATGCCGGCCACCAGCCACAGCACCCAGCGCGTGGTCTCTTCCATGCGCACATTGGCAATGCGGCTGGAGACCATCAGGTTCACCGCCATGGGCGGCGTGAACTGGCCAATGGCGACGTTGAGCGTCAGCACCACGCCAAACCACACCGGGCTCCACTGGTAGTGGTCCATGATCGGCATCAGCAGCGGCACGAAGATCAAAAAGATGGAAATGCCGTCCAAGAACATACCGAGCACCAGCAGCAGGGCAATGAGCAGCGACAGCACACCGTATTCGCCCAGGCCGGAATTGACAATGGCGCGCGTGATCGGGTCAATCACGCCCAGCGTGGACAGCGAAAACGCAAAGATGCCGGCCAGCGACACCACCAGCAGGATCACCGCCGACAGCTCGCCCGACTCGCGCAGGATCACAAACAGGTCGCGCACGCCAATCGTGCGGTGCACCACCATGCCGACAAACAGGCCGTAAAACACCGCCACCACGGCTGCCTCGGTGGGCGTGAACCAGCCGGCGCGCATGCCGCCCAGGATCAGCACCGGCGCCGCCAGCCCCCAGGCGGCGTCCCGCAGGCTGCGCCAGAATGGCGGGCGCGGCAGGTTGGCTTCCAGCGTGCCCATGCCGTGGCGCCGCGCCAGCCACACCGCCGGCACCATCAGCGCCAGCCCGGCCAGCACGCCCGGCACCAGGCCAGCGGCAAACAGCGCCGGCACCGAGGCGCCCGGCACCAGCACCGAATAGACGATGAACGCCACCGACGGCGGAATCAGGATGTCGGTGGCCGCCGCCGCCGCCACCACGCTGGCGGAAAAACCCGCCGGGTAGCCGGCGCGCGACATGGCGACGATCATCACCCCGCCCACCGCCGCCGCCGTGGCCGGGCCGGAGCCGGAAATGCCGCCCAGAAACATGGCGACGGCAATCGCCACCAGCGGCAGCATGCCGGGGCCGCGCCCGACGATGGCAACTGCCAGGTTCACCAGCCGCAGCGCCACGCCCGAGCGGTCAAAGATCGAGCCCACCAGCACAAACATCGGAATCGCCAGCAGCGGGTATTTGCCCAGGCCGGCGTAAAAGTTTTGCGGAATGGCCAGCAGGCCAAACCACTGCGAGTCCTGGTTGGCCAGCGCAATCGCGGCCGCACCGGCCAGGCCCAGCGCAGCGCCAATCGGCACGCCCGCCAGCATGAAGCCGATGAAGGCGGCAAACAGCAGCGTGGCGATCATGGCCGGCGCTCCGGGCCGGTTGCAGCACCAGTGTTGGTGCCGGCAGCGGGTTCCGCCACAGGGGCGCGGGCATCGTCCAGAAACTCTGCATCCGGCTGGCGGCTGCGCCGGCGCAGCAGGCCGATGGCGCGTGCCGCAATCAGCGCCGAAAACACCGGCAGCCAGATCGAATACCACCACTGCGGCACACCGATGCCGGGCGAGGTTTCGCCATAGCGGTAGTCGTCCCAGACCACGCGCACGCTCAGCACCGCAATCAGCGCAAACAGCAGCGCCACCATGAAGGCGCCAAGCTGCGCCAGGCGGCGTCGGCGGGCTGCGCTGCCGCTGTCGCAGAAAAATTCAATGCGGATGTGCCGGTCGCGTGCCACCGCCGCCGAACCGGCCACCAGCGCCAGCACGATCATCAAGAACACCGACAGCTCCTCGGTCCAGGCAAACGAGGAATTGGTGAAGTAGCGCACCAGCACGTTGACAAAAGTGATCAAGGCCAGCGCGCCCATCACCAGCACGGTCAGCCAGTCTTCCAGGCGCAGCGAACGCGGTTCGCCCGGTGGGACGGAAGGGGCGGGCGGCACGCCGCCGGCGGGGTCGGCCGGACGGTCAGGGTGGACAGGAGCGGGCATGAAAAAGCAGCAAGCGGCAGGAAATGGCGGGTGGGCAAGGTGCGCAGCCACCGCTGCGGTGGCCATCCCTGCCCGGCAGGGCAGCCGTGCCGGGCAAAACGGCAGCCATTATGCGTGCGGGCCGCGCGGTGCCTTGCCCACGGGGGCCGTGCATTCGGCCAGGCCCAGACCCGATAATGCCGGCATGGAAACCAAGTGGCTTGAAGACTTCGTGAGTTTGGCGGAAACCCGCAGCTTCAGCCGCTCGGCCCAGCTGCGCCATGTCACGCAGCCGGCGTTTTCGCGCCGCATCCAGGCGCTTGAAGCCTGGGCCGGCACCGACCTGGTGGACCGCAGCTCGTACCCCACGCGCCTGACGCCGGCCGGCAAGACGCTGTACGACCAGTCGCTGGAAATGCTGCAGGCGCTGAACAACACGCGCGCCACGCTGCGCGCGCACAGCACGTCCAGCCACGACATGGTCGAGTTTGCTGTGCCGCACACGCTGGCCTTCACGTTTTTTCCGGCCTGGGTGTCGGGCCTGCGCGAGCAGTTCGGCCCGTTCAAGAGCCGGCTGATTGCCCTCAACGTGCACGACGCCGTGATGCGGCTGGTCGAGGGCAGCTGCGACCTGCTGATCACCTACTACCATGCCTCGCAGCCGTTCCAGCTGGACGCCAGCCGCTACGAAATGGTCAGCCTGGGCCAGGAAGTGCTGGCGCCCTACGCTAAGCCCGGTGCCGACGGCCAGCCGCTGTATGCGCTGCCGGGCCACGCCAGCCACCCGCTGCCCTACCTGGGCTACGCGCCGGGTGCCTACCTGGGCCATGTCACCGACCTGATCCTCAAGCAGTCCAGCACCCCGCTGCACCTGGACCGGGTGTACGAAACCGACATGGCCGAAGGCCTCAAGGCCATGGCGCTGGAAGGCCATGGCATTGCCTTTCTTCC
>JAGOCN010000120.1 GCA_017998735.1 Giesbergeria sp. | reverse complement strand
AAATGGCCGAGCGCCGCGCCATCTTCCGGGACGGTGCCGCCAAGAACGACCTGTCGACCGAAAAGGCCGACGAGGTGTTCGACCTGATGGAAAAGTTTGCCGGCTATGGCTTCAACAAGTCGCATGCTGCTGCCTATTCCCTGCTGGCCTACCACACAGGCTGGCTCAAGGTGCACTACACGGCCGAGTTCTTCTGCGCCAACATGACCGTGGAAATGGACGACACCGACAAGCTCAAGGTGCTGCTGGACGACGCACAAAAGAATTTTGGCATTGCTTTTGAAGCGCCCGATGTGAACCAGGGCAGTTACCGCTTCGAGCCGGTGTCAAGCAAGGCCATCCGCTATGGCCTGGGCGCCGTCAAGGGCACCGGGCAGGCGGCCATTGAAGCCATCATTGCCGCGCGCGAGGGCCGGGGCGATGGCCCGCAGGGCAGCACGCAGGGGCCTTTCACCAGCCTGTTCGATTTCTGCGTGCGCGTCGAGCGCGGCAAGATCAACAAGCGCACGGTGGACGCGCTCATCAAGGCGGGCGCGTTCGACAGCGTGCACGGCAACCGCGCCGCGCTGGTGGCGTCCATCGACCGGGCTTTTGAGTTTTCCGCTGCCGCGCTGGCCAACATCGACCAGGGCGGACTGTTCGACATGCCGGGCGAGGAAACGCACGGCTCCAGCGCACAGGAGCCTGAACTGGTGGATGTGCCGCCGTGGGGCGTCAAGGAACGCCTGACCTTTGAAAAACCGGCGCTGGGTTTTTACCTCTCGGGCCACCTGTTTGACGAAGTGGCCACCGAGGTGCGCCGCTTTGTGCGCACCAGCGTGGGCGCCCTGGTCGATACGCGCGAAACCCAGACCGTGGCCGGCATCGTGAGCGGCTACCGGGTGGTCAACGGCATGCGCGGCAAGCAGGGCATTTTTGTGCTGGACGATACATCGGCGCGGGTGGAGGCTTCTGCCAGCGAAGCGGTCATCGCTGCCAACCGCGACCTGCTGCAGGAGGACGAGCTGGTGATTGTCAGCGGCCGCCTGCAGCCGGGCCGCAACGGCTTTGAAGCGCGCTTCATCGTGCAGCAGGTGTGGGACCTGGCCACGGCGCGCAGCCGCTTTGGCAAGTACCTGTACCTGGCAGTGGGCGACAAACTGCCCGAAGTCGAGCGCCTGCTGCGCCAGCACCCTTGCCGCAAGGAGGCCACCGAGCATGGTGAAACACTGCACCACGGGCTCAGGCTGCGCCTGGCGGTGCACTGTGCAGGCGGGCAGGGCGCCGCCACGGCCGAGCTGCAACTGGGCGATGACCACCGCACTTACCCGAGCGACGACGCACTTGCCGCCTGGGCCGGGCAGGCGGTCGACGGTGTGGCAACCATCGTCTACGACTGAGCCTTTACCGTATCTTTACCGTGGTTTTGATTGCGCAGGCAGCCTTGAAAAAGACCTGGCTGCGCCCAGATTCCCCTTCACAGCAGCCAGCCGGCTGCATGGCTAGAATGATTTTCATGGCAACCAAACCCCCTTCCAGCCCCAACCTGCCGGTCGTTCAGCGACCCAAACAGGACGATGGCGGTTCTGTCGTTCTGGAGCGGCGTGCACAAAAAACCAAGCCGCCGCAGATGTACCGTGTCTTGATGCTGAACGACGACTTCACACCGATGGAATTCGTCATCGTCGTGTTGCAGGAATTTTTCAGCAAGGACCGCGAAACGGCCACACAGATCATGCTCAAGATCCACCTGGACGGCAAAGGCGTGTGCGGGGTGTATTCCCGCGATGTCGCTGCCACCAAGGTGGACCAGGTGCTGGACGCGGCCAACAAGTCCGGTCATCCGCTGCAATGCGTCAGCGAACCTGTTGAATAAACGCACTTTCGCCCCGAATTAGAGTCCATCCCAGAGTCACACCCTTCCACGCAAGCACAAGGAGTTCACATGATTGCCCAGGAACTGGAAGTCAGCTTGCACATGGCCTTCGTAGAGGCCCGCCAGCAGCGCCACGAATTCATCACCGTGGAGCATCTGCTGCTTGCACTGCTAGACAACCCGAGCGCAGCCGAAGTGCTGCGCGCATGCTCAGCCAGCATTGATGATTTGCGTGCCTCGCTCGCCAATTTCATCAAGGACAACACGCCTCAGGTGGCCGGCACCGACGAGGTCGACACCCAGCCCACACTGGGTTTCCAGCGCGTCATCCAGCGCGCCATCATGCACGTGCAGTCCACGGGCAATGGCAAAAAGGAAGTGACCGGCGCCAACGTGCTGGTCGCCATCTTTGGCGAAAAGGACTCGCATGCCGTGTACTACCTGCACCAGCAGGGCGTGACACGTCTGGACGTTGTCAACTTCATTGCCCACGGCATCAAAAAGGGTGAGCCGCCAGAACCCTCCAAGGGCGCTGAAGGCGCCAGCGAGGCGGAAGAAAGCGGCAGTGAAAAGAACGAAAAGGCCTCGCCGCTGGAGCAGTACACCCAGAACCTGAACCAGCTGGCCAAGGACGGCAAGATCGATCCATTGATCGGCCGCTATTTCGAGGTCGAGCGCACCATCCAGATCCTGTGCCGCCGGCGCAAGAACAACCCGCTGCTGGTGGGCGAGGCCGGTGTCGGCAAGACCGCCATTGCCGAGGGCCTGGCCTGGCGCATCACGCAGGGCGACGTGCCGGAAATCCTGGCCGAAGCCGTGGTGTATTCGCTGGACATGGGCGCGCTGCTGGCAGGCACCAAGTACCGCGGCGACTTCGAGCAGCGCCTCAAGGGCGTGCTCAAGGCGCTCAAGGACAAACCCAACGCCATCCTGTTCATTGACGAGATTCACACCCTCATCGGTGCCGGCGCCGCTTCGGGCGGCACGCTGGACGCGTCCAACCTGCTCAAGCCGGCGCTGTCGAGCGGCGCGCTCAAGTGCATTGGTGCCACCACCTTCACCGAGTACCGGGGCATCTTTGAAAAAGACGCCGCCCTGTCGCGCCGCTTTCAGAAGGTGGACGTGGTCGAGCCGACGGTGCAGGAAACCGTGGACATCCTCAAGGGCCTCAAATCCCGCTTTGAGGAGCACCACAGCGTGAAGTACACGGCTTCGGCCCTGCAGGCTGCGGCCGAGCTGAGCGCCAAGTACATCAACGACCGCCACCTGCCCGACAAGGCCATCGACGTGATCGACGAGGCCGGTGCGGCCCAGCGCATCCAGATGCCCAGCAAGCGCAAGAAGACCATTGGCAAGACCGAAATCGAGGAAATCGTGGCCAAGATTGCCCGCATTCCCCCGGCCAATGTCTCCAACGACGACCGCGGCAAGCTGCAGGTGCTCGAACGCGACCTGAAAAGCGTGGTGTTCGGCCAGGACAAGGCACTGGAAGTGCTGGCAGCGTCGGTCAAGATGGCGCGTTCGGGCCTGGGCAAGGGCGACAAGCCGATTGGTTCGTTCCTGTTCAGCGGCCCCACGGGCGTCGGCAAGACCGAAGCGGCCAAGCAGCTGGCGTACATCCTGGGCATCGAACTCATCCGCTTTGACATGTCCGAGTACATGGAGCGCCATGCGGTCAGCCGGCTGATTGGCGCGCCTCCGGGCTATGTGGGCTTTGACCAGGGGGGCCTGCTGACCGAGGCCATCACCAAGAAGCCCCATGCGGTGCTGCTGCTCGACGAGATCGAGAAAGCCCACCCGGACATCTTCAACGTGCTGCTGCAGGTCATGGACCATGGCACGCTGACCGACAACAACGGGCGCAAGGCCGACTTCCGCAACGTCATCATCATCATGACGACCAACGCGGGTGCCGAGACCATGAACAAGGCCTCCATCGGCTTCAACAACCCGCGCCAGGCGGGCGACGAGATGGCCGACATCAAGCGCCTGTTCACGCCCGAGTTCCGCAACCGCCTGGACGCAGTGGTCAACTTCAAATCGCTCGACGAAATCGTCATCATGCGGGTGGTGGACAAGTTCCTGCTGCAGCTGGAGCAGCAGCTGGCCGAGAAGAAGGTCGAAGTCACCTTCACCGACACGCTGCGCAAGCACCTGGCCAAGAAGGGGTTTGATCCATTGATGGGTGCGCGCCCGATGCAGCGCCTGATCCAGGACACGATCCGCCGTGCGCTGGCCGACGAGCTGCTGTTTGGCAAGCTGGTCGATGGCGGTCGCCTGACCGTGGACATCGAGGCCACCACCGACGACAAGGGTGTGGACACCTCGGAGGTCAAGCTGGACATCCAGCCCCTGCCCAAGCGCGAAGGCCGTGCCAAGCCGGAAGCCGAAGAGGCCGCCGCAGGTTGATGGCACAGCGCTGAATTGCACCGGCCCCCGAAGGCCCGCAGCAACACCCAAAAGGTTGCTGCGGGCCTTTTCCTTTTGGGGTGTGCAGGTGTGCCCAGGCCACCTGCGCCCGGCAATGCCCTGCTGCAAAACACAGCTGACTTTCAGTGCGCCAATGCCGGCTGCAGTGCGCTCGCCCGCGCTGTGCCATCGCAGGTCGCCCATGCGGTGCAACCCCAGGGTGGCTGCGGCTTTGCGCGCTTTTTTCCACTCTGGCCCGGTGCCGTGCCGGCGCGCATCCAGCCCGTGCGGCCACCGATTTTGCTGCGCACCGGCCTGCACGCCCATGCCCTGCCATGGCCGCGTCCGCTGCTACGATGGCCAACCGCCATGCACTGCGCGCCGTACAGGCATTTTTGCCCATGCAAGCGTGCGTGCGTGCATGCATGCATGCATGCATGTGTCCATTTCAACCCGAGGAGACCTGAGCAATGACCCAAAACGCCCCCGCTGCCGCTCCCGACGCCAGCCGACTGACCGACAGCCCCGAAGAGCAGGCCGTGCGCGTGCCGCTGGAGCACTACATGCAGGGCCACGCCACCAACAACCCCGATTTCATGCGCAAGGCCTTCATGCCCACGGCGCACATCGAAAGCGTGCGCGAAGGTCCGCTGACCTCGTGGGATGTGGACACCTACTGCAAGCGCTTCAATGGCACGCCTGCAGACGATGAGGCCACACGCCGCCGCACCATCGACGCCATCGACATCGGCGGCACCGCGGCCAGCGCCAAGATCACGCTGGTGCATGGCAACATCACCTTCATCGATTACTTTGTGCTGCTCAAGACCGAAGGCGGCTGGAAGATTGCCAACAAGGCCTTCCACGCCCAGCCGCACTGAGCTGGCAAAAGCGGGCGCGCTGCCACCCGCTGTCCCGCTGTGCCACGGTTTTGAAAAAGCGCCAGGTTGTTCCTGGCGCTTTTTTTGTTGCTGAACCATGGCATGGCCAAAAGCAGGCGCTGGCCTGCCTGCAGGGTGCACACCCACATCTGCATCTGCACCTGCATCTGCAGGCATGGACATGGCTGTCAATCTGGATTTCAAGCAAAAAGTGCCTTCAGCCCATATGCAGCCTGCGCCAGCAGCTCATTTTTCAATAGCAAAAATCGTTGTTTTGCTGCGGCTGTATGCACTGCAGACCGTGCAGCCCCATACCAAGGCAGTGGGCTTCCAGTTTGCAAGCCGGCAAGGCAATTCCTCTGGTTGCCGACACTGCCGACAAAACCGGCACCAAAGCGCTGCGCCCTACATGGAATCGCGCAGCATGGCCCGGTAGTCGTCCGCACTGGCCAGGCGCGGGTTGGTGCCGTGGCAATGGTCGGCCATGGCGCCGCGGATGACGGCATCGAACTGGGACGCGTCCACGCCCAACTCTGCCAGCCCGCCCGGCAGGCCCAGCCGCTGGCCCAGCGTGCGGATGGCGTCGGGAATGGCCTCGCCGGCTGACAGACCCATGGCATGCGCCATGCGCTCCAGGCGGCGCTCCTTTTGCACCGACGGGGCGGCGGCATTGAAGCGCAGCACGGCGGGCAGAAACAGCGCGTTCAGCGTGCCATGGTGCAGGCGCGGATCGACCCCGCCCAGGCTGTGGCTGAGCGAGTGCACGCAGCCCAGGTCTTTTTGAAATGCCAGCGCGCCCTGCATGCTGGCGCTCATCAGGTTCAGGCGCGCTTCGCGGTCCTGCCCGTCCTGCGTGGCGCGCTCGATGTGCGCC
>JAGOCN010000002.1 GCA_017998735.1 Giesbergeria sp. | reverse complement strand
CGGTGAAATTCCACCGTGCGCTGGGTGATGCCCAGGTGCTCGCCGATGGTCTTGTTGTAGTGGCCGTGCACCAGCTCGTCCAGCACCTCGCGCTCGCGCTGGCTCAGGCTGGCCAGCGCGGCGCGCAGGCGCTGCACTTCCTGGTCGGTGCTGCGCCGGGCACTGGCAGCGGCCAGCGCCTGCTGCACGCGGTCCACCAGCAGGTTGTCTTGGAAGGGTTTTTCCAGAAAGTCCCAGGCGCCGTTCTTGACCGCCGCCACCGCCATGCCGACATCGCCATGCCCGGTCAGAAACAGCACCGGCCAGGGGCAGCCCAGCTGTCTGAGCTGCTCGAACGTTGCCAGCCCCGACAGCGGTGCCATGCGGATGTCCAGCAGCACCACCGCAGTGCCCCAGTCGGCCCCTGCCGCCTGCGGGCCCAGGGCCTGCAGAAACTCGTCGCCCCCGTGCCAGGTGGCGGCCTGGTAGCCGCGCGAATCGAACAGCCAGGCCAGGCCGTCGCGCACGTCGGCGTCGTCGTCCACGATGTGGATGGCGGCAGGGTTCAAGGGGTGTCTCCGGGCGTGGACGCAGACGCGGGCTGCGGAATGGCCGGGGCCGGGGTTTCGGCGGTGAGCGGCAGCCAGACGGTGAAGCGGGCACCGCCCAGCGCCGGGTCGCTGTCCACTTCGATGCGGCCATGGTGCGCCTCGACGATCGAGCGGCAGATCGCCAGGCCCATGCCCATGCCGCCTTCGTGCGTGCTGAAAAAGGCGTTGAAGATGTGGTCGCGCGATTCGGGTGGCACGCCGGGGCCGTTGTCGGCCACCGACAGCATGGCCATCGGCCCCTGCGCTTGGATGCAGGTGGCCACCGCCACCTGCACGCACGCCGGCCCGGTGGTGCCGCGCGCGGACCAGGCCAGGGCGTTGGCCAGCAGGTTGTGTGCCACATGCTCCAGCAGCAGCTCGTCTGCCAGCACCACGGCCTGGTCCGGCGTGCCGGTCCAGCGCACCTGCACGGCGGTGCTGCTGCGCGGGTGGGTGACGATGCAGTGGTGCACAAAGCGCGCCAGCCCGACCGGTGCCAGCACCAGCTCGCGCTGGCGGGCAAAGGCGTTGATGCGCTGGATGATGGCGCCTGCCCGGTCCGACAGGCGCGCCATGCGGGCCACCACCGGCACCACCGCGTCCAGCGCAATGCTGTGGTCGTGCAGCCGGTTGAGCAGGCCGTTGGCAAAGCTGCTGAGCGCGCCCAGCGGCTGGTTGAGCTCGTGCGCCAGGGTGGACGCCACCTCGCCCACCGCCACCAGCCGGCCCGACGCCTCCAGGCGCTCCTGCTGCTGCGCGGCCAGGCGCTCGGCGCGTTTCTTGTCGCTGATGTCCAGCACCGAACTCATCCAGCCCACCGGCTGGCCGCTGGCCGTGGTCAGCGGTGCCTCGTGCACCAGCACGTCCACCCGGTGGCCGTCGCGGTGCTCGAACTGCACCTCCAGGCCTTCGCTGCGCGTGCCGTGGGTGGTCACGTCGCGGTGCTGCGCACCGAGTTCCTGCGCCAGATCGGCCGGCCAGTAGGGCATGGGTGCGCGCTGCCCCAGCAGCTCGGCGGCGCTGTAGCCGACCATGCGGCAAAACGCCTCGTTCACATACAGCACGCGCCCGTCCTGCGCCCAGGCGCGCATGCCGATGGTGATGGAGTTTTCCATGGCGGTGCGCAGCACCATCTGCGCCTGCAAAAGCGCCTGCACCTGCTGGCGCTTGGCCATGTCGCGGCGCAGCACCGCCAGGCTGATCAGCATGCCGGCCAGAAAGGTCAGCGCCACCAGCAGAAACAGGCGCGGCACCATGGCCGGCTGCGCCTGCAGCGGCGTGATTTCAATGAACAGGTCGGTGCCGGGCAGGTTCATGGCCGCCAGGTAAGGGGGCTGCCCGGCCGGCGCCGGCGCCAGATCGGCACTGTCGGCCAGGCGCACCCGGTGCAACTGGTGGAACCAGGCCGGCACCAGGCCCTCCACGCAGGCCTGCATCGACAGCGCCGCCATGTAGTTGCCCAGCAGCTGGCCGCGCTCGAAGTACGGCACCGCCAGCCACACCGTGTCGGTGGTCTGGCCCCCGGCAGCGCGCATCGGTCCGGCATAGCTGGCACGGCGCAGCCCGATGGCGATGTCGAACATGCTGGCCAGGGCTTCGGCGTTGCGCGGGTGCGCGGCCCGCGTCTGGCGCAGCACCTGCGGAATCTGCGCGCCGCCTGCATTGGCGGCACCAACGGCATCAGCGGTCGTTTCGGCGCTGCCGGGGCGCGGCTGCCAGCCATGCCACAGAACGGCGCCGGGCTGGCCCCAGAGCTGCCCGCCCTGCACAGCGCCGGTGCCGGTTTCAGTACCGGTGTTGGACACCACGCCAGCCGCACCGGCTGCACCGCCTGTGACGGGCTGGCCGGGGGTGCCCGTGCCCGACTGCTGCAGCGCCTGGCGTGCCTGGGCGCGCAGGTCTTCCTCCAGGCGCAGAAAGTGAAAGCGCACGCTCTGCTCCAGCCACTGCCCGTCGGACACGCGGCGGCGCTCTTCCTCTTCCTGCTCGAACGCATGCAGGTACAGCACCAGCGCCACCACCGAGGCCACCACCAGCAGCATGAGCCCCAGCAGCCACCACAGCATGCGCCACGAGCGCAGTGCCTGGCCGGAGGGGCGCTGCAGCAGGGCAAAGTCCAGCGAGGGCGTGGACTGCGCAGACTGCGAAGACTGCGGAAAGGGCGGCTTGGGGGAAAACATGGGCGGTGGCGGCAGGTGCCTGGCCGTAGCATAGCGAGCATGAATCCGGCCCGCGCTGCACCTTCGCCCGTGCCCCCAACCGTGCCTGCCCCCGTGCCTGCACCTGCCGCGCTGCGGCGCCGCACGCTGCTGGCCGGCGCGGCCCTGGGCCTGGCCGGTGCGGGCTGCCGCGAACGGCCGGGTGCGCCGTTCACCATCCGCTGGTCGCATGTGGTGGCCGAGGACACGCCCAAGGGCCTGGCCGCCGAACGCTTTCGGGCACTGGTGCAGGAGCGCTCGGGCGGGCGCATTGCCGTGGCGGTGCACCCTGAAGCGCGGCTGTACAGCGACCACGACGAGATGCAGGCGCTGCAGCTGGGCGCGGTGGAAATGCTGGCCCCTTCGCTGTCCAAGTTCGGCCGCATCGGCTTTCCCGAATTCGAACTGTTCGATCTGCCCTGCCTGTTTCCCGATGTGGCCAGCGTGCGCCGCATCACCCAGGGCCGGCTGGGCCAGCGCCTGCTGCAGGGCCTGCAGCGCCAGCGCATGGTGGGCCTGGGTTTCATGGACAACGGCTTCAAGCACATGAGCGCCAACCGCCCGCTGCTGGAGCTGGCCGACTTTGCCGGCCAGCGCCTGCGCATCCAGGCCTCGCAGGTGCTGGCCATGCAGATGCGCGCGCTTGGCGCGCAGCCAGTGGCGCTGGCCTTCAGCGAAACCCGCCAGGCGCTGGCCGCAGGGGTGGTGGACGGCACGGAAAACCCGCTGTCCAACTTCTGGACCCAGGGCATGCACGAAGTGCAGACCGATCTGACCCTGACGCAGCATGGCTACCTGGGCTACGCGGTGGTGGTGGGGCAGCGTTTCTGGGTGTCCCTGACCACCGCCGACCGCACGCTGGTGCGCCAGGCCCTGCACGAGGCAATGGACTTTGGCAACCGCATTGCCGACACGCAAAACGACAAGGCGCTGGCAGCACTGCGCGGCTTTGCCGGCACGCGCATCCATGTGCCTACCGCAGCGCAAAAGGCAGGCCTGCGCGCAGCCGTGCAGGGCGTGCATGAAGGTCTGGCCCGGCGCATCGGTGCGGAGTGGCTGGACAGCCTGCGCGATCAGCTGGCGCAGCTGGCAGGGTAAGCAGGGGCGGTCGCAGAAGCCATTGCCCAGCAGGCCATGGCACAGGGCAGGGTGTGGCTGCCTTGCCCGGCGTACCAAAGCGCACCAGCGGCACATAAAAAACAGCTGAATTTGCTATCGAAAAATGAGCTGCTGGCGCAGGCTGCGCATGGGCTGGAAGCTGTTTTTACCAAAATTCATGCATTTGCAGTCTTGCCGCCATTGCAGTGCCCAAAAAGTACCGGGTCTCCCTGCAGCCGCGCTCCAGACCTTTGCGGGGCCTGTAGTGCGGCTGCAGTGCAGCTTGTGGCGCGCTGCCGGCCTGCCGCCAGCCTATTTCTGCCCGGTTTGCGGTTCGGACAAGGCCGGGCCGGGCTTGTCGCGCCCCAGCTCTTCCATCATCTGTTCGCCTTTTTCATCCTTGCCATCGCTGGGAATGTCGTCTTCCTGCGCAATGCGCGGCTCTTCGTTGGTGGAGGGCTGGCTTGCCGGTGCATCGGTGGCGTTGGCGTTGGCGTTGGCGTTGTCGGCAGGTCTGGATGCAGAGGGGGTGGTGGGTGTCTGTGCCATGGCGGTGTCTCCGGTGGTGAAAGCCACAGATTGGCGCCTGCGTGCGCAGTTGTCCCTCAGTCCCGGACGCAAACCCAGGTAGTCGTGCGCTGACAGACTGCCGGTCTGCGCGGCTTTGAAAACTGCTGCAAAGCAGAGCGGGACCTTGGCAAAAACGGCAGCCCCGCAGGGCAGGGCAGGGGGCCGTTTTGGGGCATTTCGGCAGCGACAGGCGCGGGTTTTCCCTGGGCGGCCAACTGTTGAATGCCACAGTTGTCAGAAGCGGTGTCAGTCCGTATGGTTGCGCCATTGCTTTTCCACCGGAGACACAACCCATGAAATTCACCGTGAAACTGCTCGCCGCCAGCGTGGCGCTGGCTTTTGGCATGGCGGCCCAGGCCGCGCCCATCGTCATCAAGTACAGCCACGTGGTGGCCGACATCACGCCCAAGGGCAAGGCCGCGCTCAAGTTCAAGGAACTGGCCGAAAAAGCCCTGCCTGGCAAGGTGGAAGTGCAGGTGTTCCCGAACAGCCAGCTGTTCGGTGACGGCAAGGAACTCGAAGCGCTGCTGCTGGGCGATGTGCAGATCATTGCGCCGTCGCTGGCCAAGTTTGGCAAGTACACGCCCAAGCTGCAGATCTTCGACCTGCCTTTCCTGTTTGACGACATCCAGGCGGTGGACCGCTTCCAGGCCAGCCCCGAGGGCCAGTCGCTGCTCAACTCGATGAACAAGAAGGGCATCACCGGCCTGGGCTACCTGCACAACGGCATGAAGCAATTCTCGGCCAACACCAAGCTTTTGATGCCTACCGATGCCAAGGGCCTGAAGTTCCGCATCCAGGCCTCCGACGTGCTGGAAGCGCAGTTCAAGGCCGTGGGCGCCAACCCGCAGAAAATCTCGTTCTCCGAGGTGTACCAGTCGCTGCAGACCGGCGTGGTGGACGGCACCGAGAACCCGTGGTCCAACACCTACAGCAAGAAGTTCCACGAAGTGCAAAAGTACATCGTCGACAGCGACCACGGTGTACTTGACTACATGGTTATCACCAACACCAAGTGGTGGGACGGCCTGCCAGCGGACATCCGCAAGGCCCTGAAGACCGCCATGGACGAGTCCATTGCCTATGGCAACAAGGCCGCTTTCCAGGAAGCCGTTGATTTCCGCGACAAGGTGATTGCCGACAAGAAGGCCGAGGTGGTTCCCATGAGCAAGGAACAGAAAGCGGCCTGGCGCACCGCGATGAAGCCGGTGTGGAAAAAGTTTGAAGGCGACATCGGCAAGAACCTCATCGACGCTGCCCAGAAAGCCAACCCGTAAACAGGCACTGGCCCATTCCCTTCACAACAATCAGCCCCGGCACACACACCGGGGCTTTTTTTGAAGCCATTCCATGAAAATCCTTGACCGCCTTGAAGAGTGGATCATTTCACTCATGCTGCTGGCCATGACCGGCCTGACTTTCTACCAAGTGGTGCTGCGCTACGTGTTCAACGGAGGCATGAGCTGGGCGCTGGAACTGACCGGGGTGTTCTTCGCGGTCATGATTTTCATCGGCGTGCCCTACGGCGTGCGGGTGAGTTCGCACATCGGCGTGGACGCGCTGGTCAAGCTGCTGCCCACGCACAAGATGCGCATGGTCGGCATCCTGGCCACGCTTTTGTGCCTGGCCTATGTGGGCTTTGTGATTGTGGGTTCGATGGAATACGTGCTCAAGATGAAGCAGGTAGGCATCGAACTTGAAGACATGCCGATCGAACGCTGGATCGTGCTGGCCGTGATGCCGCTGGGCATGGCGCTCACGGGGCTGCGTTTTCTGCAAATCCTTTACGCCCTGTTCACCGGCAAAAGCGATGGCCTGCGGCTGGCCGATGAAGCCGCCGAGGCGATGCACCTGAAAGCCAAGGAGGACACGGTATGAACACGCTGGTACTTTTTGCATTGCTGTTTTTCTGCATGGCCATCGGCATGCCGATTGCCATCAGCCTGGGGCTGTCGAGCATCGTCACCATCGTTTTCTTCTCGCAGGATTCGCTGGCGAGCATGACGATCAAGATGTTCGAGACCAGCGAGCACTACACGCTGATGGCGATTCCGTTCTTCGTGCTGGCCGGGGTGCTGATGTCCACCGGCGGCGTGGCCAAGCGCATGGTGAACTTTGCCATTGCCGCTGTCGGCCACCTGCGCGGCGGTCTGGCCATTGCCTCGGTGCTGGCCTGCATGCTGTTTGCCGCGGTGTCGGGCTCCAGCCCGGCCACGGTGGTGGCCATCGGCTCCATCGTGATCGCCGGCATGGTGAAAAACGGCTACCCCCAGGAATTCGGCGCTGGCGTGATCTGCAACGCCGGCACGCTGGGCATCCTGATTCCGCCGTCGATCGTGATGGTGGTCTATGCCGCCATCACCGAGGTGTCGGTCGGCCGCATCTTCCTGGCTGGCGTGGTGCCGGGCATCGTGCTGGGCCTGATGCTGATGGTGGCGGTGTGGTGGCGTGCGGGCAAGCTCAAGACCACGCCACCGCCCAAGGCCAGCACGCGCGAAGTGCTGCGGGCGCTGCGCGAATCGCTGTGGGGCCTGATGCTGCTGGTCATCATCATGGGTGGCATCTACGGCGGCATTTTCACGCCCACCGAAGCGGCGGCCGTTTCGGCGGTGTATGCGCTGATCGTGGCGGTGTTCATCTACCGCGACCTGGGCGCCAAGGACCTGCCACACGTGTTCCTGGAGGCCTCGCGCACCACGGTGATGCTGATGTTCATCGTGGCCAACGCGCTCTTGTTTGCGCACGTGCTGACCACCGAGCGCATTCCGCAGACGATAGCCGCGCAGATTGTCGGCATGGGCATGGAGCCCTGGATGTTCCTGGTCGTGGTGAACGTGATCCTGCTGATTGCCGGCAATTTCATGGAGCCCACCGGCATCATCCTGATCCTGGCGCCAATCTTCTTCCCGATTGCCACCGAACTGGGCATCGACCCGATCCACCTGGGCATCATCATGGTGGTGAACATGGAGATCGGCATGGTGACGCCGCCCGTGGGGCTGAACCTGTTCGTGACGGCGGGGGTGACCGGCATGAACCTGGTGCAGGTCACCAGGGCGGCACTGCCCTGGCTGTCGGTGCTGCTGGTGTTCCTGGTGATGGTCACCTACATCCCGCAGATCAGCCTGTTTCTGCCCAACCTGATGATGGGCAAGTGACGCCCCGGCCGGGGTGCCCTTGACGCAGCCGGCGCCGGCTGCCCAATCTTCTCCCAGCCTCCCACGCACCCGCTGCCGGCTTCCAGCCTACAGCGGGTGTTCTGTATAAAAGCGCCCGCCGTGGTAGAGCAGCGGCGCCAGACCGGCCTGGCTGGTGCAGCGCTCGACCTCGCCGACAAAGATGACATGGTCGCCTTCTTCGTGGCGGCTGCGGTTGAAGCATTCAAAGGTGGCCACGCAGCCCTCCAGCAGCGGCGCGCCACTGATGCCCAGCGTGTAGTCCACCCCCGCCCAGCGGTCCACGCCGTGCGTGGCAAAGCGCTCGGCCAGCGCCTTCTGGCTGGCGGCCAGCACATGGATGGCGTAGTGCGAGCCATCGGCAAACACCGGCAGCGAAGCCGCCCGGCGCGCCAGGCTCCACAGCACCAGGGGCGGCGTGAGCGAGACGGAGTTGAAAGAGCTGGCAGTCAGGCCGGTCAGCGCGCCGTTGGCGCCGCGCGCGGTGACGATCGTCACCCCGGTGGCAAACATGCCCAGCGCCGCACGAAATTCCAGGGGCGAAAAACCGGGGGGGCGGGGCAGGAAGGAACGCGGCACAGGCAATAAACGGGTCGGTGAGGGCCGGCCATTATGGGCTTGCTGCGCGCAGTCTGCGGCGCAGGCACCCTGGGCTGGTAGCGCGACAGACGGCAGTGCTTGTCTGAATTGGCAATGGCAGGGCATGGTTTGGCAAAAAAAGGGCGTTTTCGGCCTCCAGCCCTTTCAGAACATGCGCAAGCAGCTATTATTTCAATAGCAAATGACCGGGTTTCATGCTGTGCGGTTTCAAATCCAGGAGGGCATGAAAACCACCATGACCGCACTTTTACCGGCAGGTTGCAGATTGGCCAGGGTGTTCAATTGGTGGTATGGCGTGGCTAAAATGCACCATGAACACCATTGCAACGCCCCGGCGCTCCTTCAAGGAACACATCCACCAGGCACGGGAAGAAGCCATCCTGCAGACCACCTGCCAGCTGCTGGGAGAAAAGGGCTTTGACACCATGACCATGGACGATGTGGCGCAGGGCGTGGGCATTGCCAAGGCCAGCCTGTACAAGCATTTCAACAGCAAGGAAGACCTGTGCTGCGCCGCCATGGTGCAGGTGCTGGAGCGGGTGCGTGCCTATGTCGGGTCGCTGGACACGGTGGCGGCGCCCGCCGATCAGCTGCGTTCGGTGGTGCGCTGGTCGCTGGAGCGCCTGCTGGCGCAGGAAATGCCGCTGCTGCCCAGCCGCAATTCGGCCCTGCGTGCGGTGCTGATGTCCGACCCCGGTTACATCGACGGTCTGGTGCGGGTCAGCGACCAGATCGGCCAGTGGATCACGCAGGCGCAGGCCGAAGGCAGCATCGACCCCGCCCTGCCGCCGCTGGTGGTGCTGTACACGCTGTACGCCCGGGCCTGCGACCCGGTGGTGGGGTTTTTGCGCGAAAGCGGCCAGTACAGCGATGCCGACATCGTCGAG
The DNA here is from genome assembly GCA_017998735.1 of Giesbergeria sp. Classification (GTDB taxonomy): domain Bacteria; phylum Pseudomonadota; class Gammaproteobacteria; order Burkholderiales; family Burkholderiaceae_C; genus Simplicispira. The sequence goes on along the minus strand of JAGOCN010000002.1, from coordinate 9,783 downwards.
CTGGTGCTGCGCACCTGCTTTGACGGCCTGGGTGCGCGCTGAAACGGCGCAAGCGCCTTTGCCTGGACGAAAAAACGCCCGCTGAAGCGGGCGTTGTGGTTGTTGCATTCGCGTTGCAGGAATGCATGGCGGCGTGCCGCGCCGTGCCGGTTCAAGCGGTTCAGGCGGCCGGCAGCAGCACCCGGTCCACCCCATGGATGACGCCGTTGCTGGTGAACACATCGGTGGCCGTGGTCTGGCTGGTGCGCATGCGCTGGTCGGTGATCTGCAGGCTGGCATTGACGCTGAAGGTCTGGCCCTGCACGGTCTTGATGGCCGCGCCGACGGGCACTTCGGCCTTCAGCACGCGCCCTGGCACCACGTGGTAGGTCAGCACCTGGGCCAGCAAGGCCTTGTTGGCCAGCAGCGCCTCCTTGCCCACACCCAGTTCGCCCAGCAGCGCGGCAAAGGCGGCATTGGTGGGGGCAAACACGGTGAAGGGGCCGGGGCCATTGAGCGTGTCCACCAGCCCGGCAGCCACCACGGCCTCGACCAGGATGCTGAAGTCGGGCAGCGCCTGCGCCGTGGCCACAATCGTTTTGTCGGCCGGCAGCAGCACGCGGTCCACTACATGCACCACGCCGTTGCTGGCCTGCAGGTCGGTGGCGGTGATGCGGGCCACGCGGTTGCGCCCGTCGGTCACCTTGAGACCATTGGACGACTCGATCTTGAAAAACCCGCCGCCCAGCGGCACCAATGCCTTGCCCAATGGCACATCGGCACTGCGCACGCGCTGGCCCAGCACGTGGTAGCTGAGCACCGCCTTGAGCAGCGGCACATTGGCCAGCAGCGCCGCCTTGGTGGTGCCCAGCTCGGCCAGCAGGGCGGCAAAGGCGGCGTTGGTTGGCGCCAACACGGTCAGGTTGCCGGTGCTGAGCGTGTCCACCAGCCCGGCGGCCACCACCGCTTCGACCAGGATGCCCAGGTCGGGGTTGGCCTGCGCCAGCTGAACGATGTTGCGCTCGGGTGTGTCGTCGTCGCTGCCACCGCAGGCCTGCAGCAGCACGGTGCTGCCGCCCAGGGCGGTGGCCAGCAGCAGGGTGCGGCGTTTCAGAAAGGAAGTCATGGGCATTTCCTTCAGATCGGAACGGTGCGCAGGCGCTTATTTCGGCATCAGCACGGTGTCGATGGCATGGATGACGCCATTGCTGGCGGCCACGTCGGTGGCCACCACCTTGGCGTTGTCCACCATCACGCCGCCCTTGGTGGTCACGGTCAGCTCCTGGCCTTCCACCGTCTTGACCTTGCCGGCCTTGACGTCGGCTGCCATCACCTTGGCCGGCACCACATGGTAGGTCAGCACCTTGGTCAGGGCGGCCTTGTCGGCCAGCAGCGCGTCCAGCTTGGCCTTGGGCACCTTGGCAAAGGCCGCATCGGTGGGCGCGAACACGGTGAACGGGCCAGGGCCCTTGAGCGTGTCCACCAGGCCGGCGGCCTTCACGGCAGTGACCAGCGTGTTGAAGTTGCCGGCCTTGGCAGCCACGTCCACGATGTCCTGCGCAAAGGCGCCAAAAGCGGTGCCAGCGGTCAGGGCAAGTGCAATCAGGGTTTTTTTCATGGAAAGGTCCTTGGTGAAAACAAGAGGAAATGGAAACAAGGCATCGGCGGCAGACCGGCTGAAAAACGATGCAGCGCCACTTTATAACCAATTGGTATCCATGTAAACCGTCTGGTATTTTAAAATACCGAATGTTCACATCTTCACCAAAAAAACCCTGCGGTCGGGCAGGGTCTGCGGAAAACGGGGCAGGCAAGGGCGCCAGCCTGCGCTTTTGCGCAGTGCCCGGCACTGAAGAACTCAGCGCACGATCAGCACCGGCACGGTGCAGCGGGCCAGCACCTGCATGGTGACCGAGCCCACGATCAGCGTGGCAATGGCGCCATGGCCATGCGAGCCCATCACCAGCAGCTCGAAACCGCCTTCGGACGCCACCTTGGCAATCGTTTCACCCACCGGCCCGACCTTGGTGATGCGCTCTGGCTGCACGCCTTTGCGGGCCAGGTACTTGAGCACCGGAGACAGGATTTTTTCTGCCTCTTCGGCGTAGTACTTTTCCACCACGCTCTTGCCCAGGGCGGCGCGGGCGCGGGCGGGCAGCGTGGGCTGCACCGTGATGACGCTGTAGTGGTGCTGGGTGCCCAGCAGCTCTTCGTGCGCCATCAGGTAGGCCAGCATTTTCTTGGTGTAGGCGCTGCCGTCGACAGCAAGCAATATGTTCATGCAGGAAGCTCCTTGTGCAAGGGAATGGACAAATGGGGGAGATTGAAAGGTCGAAAAATGCCGTGGTGGTGCTCAGCCACCGCTGCCGCGCAGGTCTGCGGGTCTGCAGGCCATCATAAAGAGACGCAGCGCTGTGGCCCGAACAGCGCCTGCTCGCCCTTGCGCGCATAGCCCAGCGGGTTGGCCACCACCTGGCACTGCCAGGGCGTGCCGTCGCTGCGCACGCCCTCGGCCCGGTAGTCGGTGGCGCAGTGCAGGTGGCCGTGCAGCCACAGCTGCGCACCGGACAGCAGGTCGTCGCGCGCATTGCAGAAACCGGCCGTGCCTGGCACCAGGCCATAGCGCGGGTCGGCGCTGCGAAGGCTGGGGGCAAAGTGCGTCACGGCCACGGTGGGGCCATCAAAGGGCGCGGCCAGGGCGGCGGTCAGCCATTCCTGGCACAAGAGCGAGTGGGCACGCACCTCGGGCGCCAGAAAGGGCAGGCCGGCGCGTGTGCCACCGGTCTTGCGCAGGTAGAAATTGGCAGCGCGAAAGGCCTTGGTGCGCATGGCCAGGCGCCGGGCCTCGTCCTGCACGGCGGCCGCGTTGGCCAGCGCGTCAAAGTCGCTCCACAGCGTGGTGCCGACAAAGCGCACGCCGTCCAGCACCAGCACCTCGCGCTCCAGCCACAGCAGGCCCAGGCGTTCGCAGGTGGCGCGCAGGCGCGCATGGGCGGCGTCAAAGTCCTGCGCGTCGTACTCGTGGTTGCCGGGCACGAACAGCACCGGGGTGGGCCAGCCGGCGTACTGCGGCAGCGGTGAAAACCGGGCCAGGCCAAAGTCTTTGTCCTGCAGCAGCGTGCCGCTTTGGTAAGAGCCGATGTCGCCGGCCAGCACCAGCAGGTCGGCGCCGGGGGCGGGCTCGGGCGCAAAGGCGGGGTGGACTTCAAGGTGCAGGTCGGACAGCAGCTGGATTTTCATGGCCGCCATTGTCTGCGAGCAGTTCTGCGAACGTGCCTGCGCCTTCGCTGCTGACCTGCTCCGGCCCTGCCGAGCGCGACACCAGGGCGCGCAGCCAGCGCTGGGCTGGCGTGCCGGCATGGCGCACATGCCACAGCGCATCCACATGCACCGTGGGCATGCGCATCGGCATGGGGCGCCACACCAGTTCGCCCTCCAGGCCGGTGACGCTGAAGAAATGCAGCGGCAGCACGGTCAGCAGGTCCGAACGCGCCACCACGCGCCCGGCGGTGAAGAACTGGTTGACGGTCAGCACGATGCGCCGCTCGCGCCCCAGTGCGGCCAGCGCCTCGTCGGTGAAACCGTAAGGCCGCCCGGAAAAGCTCACCAGCAGGTGGCGCGCCGCGCAGTAGGCGTCCAGGCTCAGGGGCGCACTGGCCAGCGGATGGTCGTGGCGCATCAGGCAGACATATTCGCCGTCGTACAGCCGCAGGTGGGCGTAGTTGGCCGGTTTGCCGGCCTGGCGCCGCGCCGTGAGGTCGGTCAGCACCGCAGGAAAGTAGCCGATTGCCAGGTCTGCGCCTTCGTTCTCCAGCAGCGTGCGCGGGTCGCGCGTGCCCAGTGGCAGCACGCGCACCGACACGTTCGGCGCTTCGTGCGCCAGCAGGTTCACCAGGCGCGGCATCAGGGCCGCCGCCGTGGCGTCGGCCATGGCCAGCACAAAGGTGTTGGTGGCCTGCAGCGGCACAAAGTCGGTGTGCACCAGCGCCGACTCCAGCTGCGCCAGCGCTTCGCGCACCACCGGCCACAGCGCCTGGGCATGCGCTGTGGGCTGCATGCTGCCGCCGCTGCGCCGCACCAGGTCGTCGCCCAGCGCCTCGCGCAGCCGGCGCAGCGCGTTGCTCACGGCCGGCTGGGTGAGCGACAGCTTGTGCGCGGCGCGCGTCAGGCTTTGCTCGGCCATGACAGCATCGAACACCCTCAGCAGGTTCAGATCGAGGCGGCGAAATACGGCATGCGCCATGGCAGTTACATATTCAGTCTGTGAATGTTGATCATCACCAACATAAAGTGGCAAAGCACTGGGGTAAACCCTATCAATGCCCCATTGCATCTTTTCGATGCTGCTGACAGAAGGAATCCAAAATGAACTCTCTTGCCCACGACACCATCTTCTCCTCGTACTCTGCCCCTGCCAAGACACCGGCATCGGCCAGCGAGCGCACGGTGCACAGCACCCTGTTCTCTGCCTACGACGTGTCCGACCGCGTGGCTACCCTGGCACCCCGGGCACCTGCCACGACCGGCCTGATGGGTTTGTGGAACCAGTGGAACGCTGCCCGCAAGAGCGCCCGCGAAGAGCGCGAACTGTGGGCCCTGGCCAAGGGCGACGCCCGCGTGATGAACGAACTCAACTGCCTGCTGGCCCGCGCAGAGTGATGCGCTGACAGGCAACCGGGGCGCGCATCCAGCTGCCCCCCTTGCCTTTGCATTTTGAACACCGCGCCCCGTGCGCGGTTTTTTTGTGCCTGAAAAAAGGCACAAGCATCCGCCAACCGTTCCTGATTTCAGGCTGCGGTGTGCATTTTTGGTCCGAGAAAGAAGGAGCGTCGACCAGAAAACCCCGACTTTTTGACTTGCCGCAAAATCCGGCGCCAGAAAAAACAACGCAATGAGATTGATTCGCAATATCATTGGCCAGTGCTTTTTTGTGGTGTTTCCGTTTTTTCAAAGGTCTGTCGCATGCTGTTCCGCTCCCTTGCCCTTGCCGGCGTTCTTTCCCTCGCTCTGCCTGCCATGGCACTGGAATACCCGATCGGTGCACCGCACAATGTGGCCGGCATGGAGGTGGGGGCGGTCTACCTGCAGCCGGTGGAAATGGAGCCCGACGGCCACATGCGCAAGGTGGCCGAATCGGACATCCACCTGGAGGCCGACATCCACGCGCTGGCCAGCAACGTCAACGGCTATGCCGAAGGCGCCTGGATTCCGTTTTTGCTGGTGAAGTACGAGCTCACCAAAAAAGGCTCGAACGAGGTCATCCAGGGCGACATGATGCCGATGGTGGCCAGCGACGGCCCGCACTACGGCGACAACGTCAAGCTGGCCGGCCCGGGCAAGTACCGCGTCAAGTTCACCGTCTACGCGCCCAGCGCGCCAGAAAACGCCATGGGCAGGCATTTTGGCCGCCACACCGACCGCGCCACCGGCGTGCGCCCCTGGTTCAAACCTGTCACGCTGGAATGGGAATTCACCTATGCCGGCATTGGCAAAAAGGGCGGGTACTGAATATGCGCCCCTTCCTGCATGGCCGCACGGCCCTGGCGCTGGCTGCCGCCCTGTGCGCAGGCGCGGTGCCACTGACAGCCACCGCCGCCACTGCCACCGACACCGAGGCGCTGCTGGTGCAGATCAAGGCACTCGCCGAGCGCGTCGAGCGCCTCGAAGCGCAAAACACCCAGCTGCGCAGTGCCCTCGACAGTGACCGCCTCAGCGAAAACGAGCCCGAGCTGGCCACGCGCCTGAAGGCGATGGAAGCGCAGCAGCAGGCGCTGCAGGCCCCTGCCAGCAGGTTGGTCGAAGCGCTGGGCGGCATCAGCGTCGAAGGCAGCCTGACCGGCATGGTGCAGCAGGCCCGCCGCCGCGATCTGGACGACCCGGACGGCGGCCGCAGCCGTGCCAATTACCGCGGCGATGTGGCCGTGACCCTGCCCGGCGGCGACTTTGGCGCCCGCAACAAGGGCACGATTTTTGTGCATGCGCGCTTTGGCCAGGGCGAAGGCCTGGCGCTGCGCCCCACCTACACCGGCACGGTCAACAGCACCGCGTTTGCCGGCAGCGACCCGGACGACACGCAGTTCACCCTGGCGCAGGCCTGGTACCAGCTCGACCTGCCGCTTGGCGGTGCCAACAGCGCGCGCAAGGCCAGCTTCACGCTCGGCAAGATCGACCCCTTTGTGTTTTTTGACCAGAACCGCATTGCCGACGACGAAACCCGGCACTTTGTGAACAACGCCTTTGTGCACAACCCGCTGCTTGATTCGGGTGGTGACGCGGGGGTAGACCGCTATGGCTTCTCGCACGGCGCCATTGCGGCCTATGAAGACGCCAGCGACAAGGCCATGGCCTGGGGTGCATCGCTGGGTGTTTTTGGCGCAGGCAACGGCGCCAATTTCAGCGCCAGCAGCGGCAAGCCCTTTGTGATTGCGCAGGCCTGGGTGTCACCCCGCATCAACGCGCTGCCCGGCACCTACCGTGCCTACGCCTAGAGCAATGCGCGCGCCACCGATTTCGACGGCAGCGAGACAAGCCACAGCGGCTTGGGTGTTTCGGCCGACCAGCGCGTGACCGACAGCCTGACGCTGTTTGCCCGCTATGGCCACCAGACCTCGGGCAATGTGCGATTCAGCCGCGCACTGACGGTGGGCGGTGAGCTCGATGGCTCGGCCTGGGGGCGCGGCGCCGACGGCCTGGGCATGGCGGTCGGACTGCTGCGCACCAGCGGGCGTTTTGCCGCCGCATCGGCCGCCGACCTCGATGCCTACGGCCAGGGTGCGCGCGGCGCAGAGCGCATTGGCGAGCTGTACTACCGCATCCACCTCAACGACCATGTCGAGATCACGCCCAGCCTGCAGTACACAGGCCGCCCGGCTGCCGACCCGGACGCCAAGGCCATTGCCGTGGTCGGGCTGCGGGCAAGGGTGGGGTTCTGATGCGCTCCCGGGCAGATTTTTTTCAGCCGGCGCAAGCCTGACCAGACCTTTTTGCCCATGAGCACCCACACCCTGCACTTTCAGCCGAACCCGGCAAGCCCGCCGCGCACCCGGCTGGCCCGGCTGGGCGACTGGATGGCACGCCACCGCAGCAGCATTGCGCGCCTGCAATGGGCCATCGTCGTGCTGTACTTTGTGCTGGTGGCGGTGCCTGCCTTTTTGCCCCTGCCGCCCGAAGACGCGCGCATGTTTGACAACTTCACGCGCCTGGCGCAGTTTGCGTTCTGGGGCATCTGGTGGCCGTTTGTGATTGCCTCCATGCTGCTGGTCGGGCGCTTCTGGTGCGGTGTGATGTGCCCCGAAGGCGCACTGACCGAATTTGTCGGCCGGCCCGGCAAGGGCCGGCCCATTCCGCGCTGGATGCGCTGGCCCGGCTGGCCGCTGGTGGGTTTTCTGGGCACCACGCTCTATGGCCAGCTCATCAGCGTGTACGAATACCCCGGCCCGGTGCTGGTGATCCTGGGCGGCTCCACGGTGGCCGCCATTGCCGTGGGCATCGTCTATGGCCGCAGCAAGCGCGTGTGGTGCCGCTACCTGTGTCCGGTCACCGGCGTGTTTGCGCTGCTGGCCCGGCTGGCGCCGCTCAGCTTTCAGGTCGACCGCGCTGCCTGGCAGGCGCAGCCGGCGAACATTGCGGCGGTCGACTGCCCGCCGCTGCTCAACGTCAGCACGCTGGCGAGCGCCTCGCAATGCCATTCCTGCGGACGCTGCAGCGGCCACCGCGGCGCCGTGGCGTTGACGGGGCGCTGGCCGGGCAGCGAGATCGTCCACAGCCGGCCGGGCGACGTGGGCCGCTACGAGGCGCTGCTGCTGCTCTACGGCATGCTGGGTTTTGCGCTGGGTGCCTTTCAATGGACCCTGGCACCGGGCTTTGTGCAGGCCAGGCAATGGCTGGCCACCTGGCTGGTGGAGCAGGGCATCTTCTGGCCGCTGGCCGACAACGCGCCTTGGTGGGTGCTGACGCACTACCCGCAGGTGTCCGACGTGTTCAGCTGGCTGGACGGCGCCGGCATCGTGGCCTGGCTTGCCGGCAGCGCGCTGCTGGTGGGCGGCTTTGCGCACTTGGCTATCGCTGCTGCAGCCCGCCTGGCGCGCACCGACTGGAAGGTGCTCTCCCTCAGCCTGGTGCCCATGGCGGCGGCCAACCTGTTTCTCGGCCTGTCCATGCTCACGCTCACCCAGCTGCGCAGCGAAGGCATCGTTTTTGACTGGCTGCCGCAGGCCCGGCTGGCGCTGCTGGCGCTCGCCTGGCTGGGCGGCGTGGCCCTGTGCGCCGGGCAGCTGCGCCGCGCCGGGGTGGCAGGCCTGCGCGCCGTGCTGGCCACGGCGCTGCTGGCAGTGGCAGCGGCCGTGCCGGCATGGCTGTGGGTGCGCGCACTGGACCTGGGCGCCTTTTTTCAAGGCGGGTTGTAAACCGAACCCCTAAAAAACAGCCACCTGTGGGTTGATACCTTTCACTGAGGCCAGGGAGCGGCATTTTTGTCTTCAGAACCTGCCGCTGTTCCTGTCAGATTGGCCCATCCTTGTGGACGGTGGTGACTGGCAAAAGACAGCACCTCGGTCCCGAGCAGACAACGCAGGCTTTGGCCGCCAGCAGCAAAGCGAGTGTTTGGCTGCGCAAATTGCCTGCCGAGCCAGCTGTCTGGCGGGTCTTGCATGGGGTTGCTGCCTTTTCCTTTTGAAAAAGTACGCAATTTGCGTACAATTATTCCAATGAAAGCCGTTTTCGTCGAATTGCCAGCCTTCGAGCGGCACAGAGCCACCTACCTCGACGATGACGGGTTCAAGCAGCTTCAAGAGCGCTTGCTCAAAAACCCGGAAGCGGGCGACCTGATCGAAGGCACGGGCGGGCTGCGCAAGGTTCGCCATGGCGATCCCCGCAGAAACAAGGGAACGCGCGGCGGGTTGCGGGTCATTTACTACTGGTGGAGCGGGGGTCCGCAGTTCTGGCTCTTCACTCTGTACGACAAGGACGGGCTGGAGAGCCTCACACCCAAACAGAAAACGGTTTTGAAGCAGCTTTTGAAAAACGAATTGGAGGCAAGAAAATGACCAAGCGGGATCTTTTTGCAGAACTCGGCGAAGGCTTTGGTGCGCTGGCCAGTGCGCGCGCAGGCAAGCGCACGCTGCGAACACACGAGGTGGAGCTCAAACCTGAAGTCACCATCACGTCCGCAGAACTCAGGTCGATTCGGGAACATCTGAATCTTTCCAGGCCCGTTTTCGCCAGTTACCTGAGGACCAAAACCAGAACCCTGGAGAACTGGGAGCAAGGCAGGGCAGCACCCAATGCGCAGGCCGCATTGCTGATCAGGCTGGTTGAAAAGTATCCCGACACTGTTTCCCGCCTGGCATCGGTTTGACGAAACCATTCAAAAAGCGCTTTTTAAGGCGCTTTTTTTGGCTTTGCCAAATGCACTGTCTTTCATGGTCCACAAGCCAAAAAAGCAGGATTCAGGACTTTTTTGCTATTGAAAGGTGAGCTGCCAGCGCAGGCTGCGCTTGCACTGGAGCCAATTTTTACCAAAATCTGAAAGTCTGAAAGTCTGAAAACCTGAAATCTTCATGCTGCCCACTCTGGGTGCAGTCAAACGGCGAGTTCAAGCAAAAGAGGTTGGGCGGTATGGCACCCGAGGTGCGGCTGTTTTGGCGCAGGAATGCGGGCTGCAGCTGCGCAGCCCTGCACCCGGCTCAGGCCTGCAGCCGCGCCTCGATGGCCGCACGGGTGGCCAGCAGTTCCTTGGGCAGGCGCTGGGCCAGTTTGTCGAAGTGCGCGTCGTGCAGCTTCAGCTCCTCGTGCCAGGCGGCCGGG
>JAGOCN010000119.1 GCA_017998735.1 Giesbergeria sp. | reverse complement strand
AGCGGGCCGCCCTGCGCCATCAAGTGCCGGTGCCCGCAGCGCCGGGCAGCGCCTGCGCGCAGGCATGGGCGCTGGCCCAGGCCCACTGGAAGTTGTAGCCGCCCAGCCAGCCGGTCACGTCCACCACCTCGCCAATGAAATACAGGCCGCTTTGCATGCGGCATTCCATGCTCTGCTGCGACAGCGCCCGCGTGTCGATGCCGCCGAGCGTGACCTCGGCCTTTTTGTAGCCCTCGGTGCCGGTGGGCGTCAGCTCCCAGCGCGCCAGCCGTTCGGCCAGCCGCGCCAGGGCTTTGTCCGACGCTTCTGCCACCGGGCGCTGCCAGTCGGCGTCCTGCGCGGCCCAGGCATCGGCCAGGCGGCCGGGCACCAGCAGGGCCAGTTCGTTGGCCAGCTGTTTTTTGGAGCGCTGCTTGGCCTGCGCCAGCGCGGCGGGCAGCTCCACGCCGGGCGCCAGGTTGACCTGCAGCGGCGTGCCGGGCTGCCAGTAGCTGGAGATTTGCAGCACCGCCGGGCCGGACAACCCGCGGTGCGTGAACAGCAGGTCTTCATCAAAAGCGGTGCGCTCTTTCTTGGCGCCGGTGCTGATCTGCACCGGCAGCGCCAGCCCGGAGAGCTGCGCATACGGCGCCCAGCCGGCGCCATCAAAGGTGAGCGGCACCAGGCCGGGGCTGCGCTCCACCATCGGCACGCCAAACTGCTGCGCCAGCCGGTAGCCAAAATCGGTCGCGCCAATCTTCGGAATCGACAGCCCGCCGGTGGCCACCACCAGGCTGGGCGCGCTGACTTGGCCCCGGTCAGTATCAATTTGGTAGCTGCCAGCGCTGGCCCCGTCTGCGCTGGAGGCCAGAAACACCACTTTTTTGACACTGCATGGCTGCCTGCGCACCACGCCGCCGGCAGCGCATTCGGCCAGCAGCATGGCAATGATGTCTTCGGCCGAGCGGTCGGCAAACAGCTGGCCTTTGTGCTTTTCGTGGTGGGCAATGCGGTGCTTGTCCAACAGCGCAATGAAGTCCTGCGGCGTGTAGCGCGACAGCGCAGAGCGGCAAAACTGCGGGTTCTGGCCGACAAAGTGCTTGTGCGGCGCGCGCGGGTCGATGTCGCGGTTGGTGAAATTGCAGCGCCCGCCGCCCGAGATGCGGATTTTTTCCGCCACCTTCTCGGCGTGGTCAATCAGCAGCACGCGCAGGCCGCGCTGGCCGGCCTGCGCAGCGCAGAACAGGCCGGCTGCGCCGGCACCGATCACGATGGCATCAAAAGTTAGGGTCAAAACAGGCTCCAGCGCTTGCTGATGCTGCGCGAGCAGCTATGGTTTCAGGAGTGAATGGGCAACGCAACACCCTTTGTGCCCGACAAGGCGGCTTCAGATCTTCTGGGCCAGCTGCACGATGTGCTCCACCTGCAGCGCAATCGGGCCGGGCACCGGCGCGCTGCCGTCCAGCACGGCGCGGGTGTAGGCGGCGGTGCTGGCGGTGTCGATGGCGTCGGGCAGCTGGGGCAGGGCGGTGAGCGGTCCGGTTTGCGCTTCCTGCAGGCGCTGGGGGCGGCCTGAGAGAAAACCGTCCATCTGCGGCGTGCGGCGTGCATCGGCCACCGGTTCGCCTTCGGTGCCGCGCAGCAGCAGCGCGTCGCTGCCGGTCAGCGCAATGGTCGCGGCCATCGACAGCGCGTATTCAGGGTGCGTGTAGCTGCCGACGATCAGGCTGTCGCCGGCCACCGGCGCCAGCGGGTCCATCAGTTTCACCAGGCTGTGCGCGCTGTTGCGCAGCCCGAGCGTGCGGCGCACGTCGAGCAGGCGCTGCAGGCCGGGCAGCAGCAGGGCAGTGGGCGCAAACGCCACCTGGCCGGGCAGGATTTCATCCAGCTCTGTCAGCGCTGGAATGCCCAGGGCGGCCAGCACGTCTTCGCTGGTGCAGGCGCGCTTGTCTTCGGTGGCCTGGCCATGCACCAGCACCGGCAGGCCGCGCTTGGCCAGCAGCAGCGCCAGGAGCGGTGTCAGCAGCGGCAGCTTGCGTGCGCCGTTGTAGCTGGGCAGCACCACCAGCGGGCGGGTGCTGGCGGGCAGCATTTCCAGGCGCCCGTGCACCGCGTCCAGAAAGCCGGCCATTTCTTCGGCGGTTTCGCCCTTGACGCGCATGGCGATGCAGAACGCGCCCACTTCCAGGTCGCTCAAGCTGCCGTCCAGCAGCTGGCCCATCAGGTCGGCGGCGGCATGGCGCGAGATGGCGCGCGCTCCGTCCTTGCCGCGGCCAAGGTCTTTGAGGTGGTGGCTGATGCCCATGGTGGTGTTGCCGGGGTTGGGTTGCGGGTGGGTGGAAGCCGGCATTGTCGTGCAAGCGTGCGGTGCGGCCGGCATGTGCGGCATGTGCGGCATGTGCGGCATGTCTGCAGGAAACGCGCGCGCTTGCGCATACGATAGGCACCGAGTGGCCGGCGCTGTGCCGGCGCCTTTTTTGCCGAAAGACATTTGCCATGAATTCTTCCACTTCGCTTGTCGATGCATTTCTGTCGCAGCTGCAGGGCGCTCCGCTGGACCAGCTCTCCCAGCAGCTGGGCACCGACCACGGCCAGACCCGCGACGCCGTGGGCGCCGCACTGCCGCTTTTGATGGGCGCGCTGGGGCGCAATGCCTCCGAGCCGCAGGGCGCACAGCAGCTGTGGGGCGCACTGCAGCGCGACCACATGCCGTCCGCCCTGGGCGCGGGAGCCGGCGGGGGCCTGGACCTGGGCAGCTTGCTCGGCTCGCTGCTGGGCGGCGCGGGCGGCGCAGGGGGTCTGGGCGGTCTGGGTAGCCTGGGTGGCATGGGCGGCATGGGCGGGGGCGCACCCGCAGGCAATGGCGCTGCCATCCTGGGCCACATCTTTGGCGGCCAGCAGCAGCGCGCCGAAGCCGGGCTGGGCCTGGCGACGGGCCTGGGCTCCAAGGCCGGCTCGCTGATGCAGATGCTCGCGCCGCTGGTGATGGCGTTTCTGGCGCAGCGCGTGCAGGCCGGGCAGATGGACTCGGGCAACCTTGGCCAGGTGCTGGGGCAGGAGCATGCACAGGTGCGCCAGCAGGGCGGCATGGGCGGCACGCTGCTGGGCACGCTGTTTGACCAGGACGGCGATGGCCAGGTCGGCATGAGCGACCTGATCAAGCTGGGCAGCGGCCTGCTGGGCCCGCGCCGCTGAACAGGCGCTTTTGTGCTGTTGACAGGCCGCACCCGGATGCGGTACCACAGGCCTTTGCAAAGGGCCTTTGCTTGCAGTGGTTAAGCCCTGCGCAAGGCTGCCAGGGCGCGGCCCTGGCTTTTTTTCTTTTGTCCGCTTTTCTTTTTTCTCAGGAGGCTGCCCATGACTGCTGTGACCGAAATTCTCAAGGCCAAAGGTTTGTCCGATGTGGCCGTGTACGCCATCGCCCCCACCGCCACGGTGCTTGAAGCCCTGCAGATGATGGCCGACAAGAGCGTGGGCGCGCTGCTGGTGATGGAGGGCGAGAAAATTGCCGGCATCCTGACCGAGCGCGACTACGCCCGCAAGATCGCCCTGATGGGGCGCAGCTCGCTCAACACGCTGGTGCGCGATGTCATGACGCAGAACGTGATGTACGTGGAGCCCACGCAGACCAGCGAGGAATGCATGGCGCTGATGACCGACAACCGCCTGCGCCATCTGCCGGTGGTGGACAACGGCCGGCTGCTCGGGCTGGTGTCGATTGGCGACCTGGTCAAGGACATCATGTCGCAGCAGCAGTTCGTCATCAAGCAGCTCGAGCACTACATCAGCGGCGGCCACGCTTGAGCCTTCAGGCGCTGGTGCGTGCCATGCCGGTGTGAACCCCGGCGCGGCTACATCGCCACGGCCTGCGCCAGCATCACCGCCCAGTCCCAGGGCCGGATGCGCGGGCGGGTGTGCAGGCTGGCGCCGTGCAGCGCATCCACCTTGTCCAGAATGCGCAGCCCGCCCTGCACCACCAGGCGCAGCTCCCAGCCGGCGCGGCCGGGCAGGCGGTGCACCAATGGAGCACCTTTTTGCATGCTGGCCCTTGCCCAGCCTGCGCTGGCAGCTATCAATTCGGTAGTCGCTGGGGTGCTGTGCAAACGCAGCAGGTCGGCACGCTGCACGCCGTGCGCCGCGCAATCCGCCTCGGGCAGGTAGAAGCGCCCGCGCGGCAGGTCTTCGCTCAGGTCCTGCCAGAAGTTGGCCAGCTGCAATGCGGTGCAGATGGCGTCGCTTTGCGCCAGCGCCTCGGCGCCCTTCACGCCATACAGGTGCAAGAGCAGCTGCCCGACCGGGTTGGCCGAGCGGCGGCAGTAGTCCAGCAGCTCGGCGCGGTCGGCATAGCCGGCGCCGTCGCGGGTTTTTTCCACGTCCTGCACAAAGGCGCTGAGCAGGTCGTCCAAGAGCTGCGGCGGCAGCGCATGGCGGTGCAGCACGCCGGCCAGCGGGCCGAACACCTCAGGCCAGCGCGCTGAAGGTGCGGCGCCAGTGTCAATGGCCGCCAGGTCGCTGCGGTAGGCGGCCAGGTCGGCCAGGCGTTCGCCCGCCGGCGCATCGCCCTCGTCGGCAATGTCGTCGGCGGTGCGGGCAAAGGCATACAGGGCGGCAATCGGTGCGCGCAGCTGCGGCGGGCACAGCAGCGAGGCAACGGGAAAATTTTCGTAGTGCGCCACCGGCAAGGGGGCTGCCGGCAAAGGCGCCTGCGGCAGCGAGGCTGCAGCGGCGAGGGCGGGCGGCGTTGCGCTGTCGGCCGGGCTGGCCGGGTCAGGCGGGGGAAAAAGCGGGGGGGAAGGCGGAGTGGGTTTCACGGCAAGGGATTGTCGCTTGCACAATGCGGGCGCCCGGCCTGGGTTTTAATGGCCGGCTGGTCAGTTGCCGGGTCAGATTCAGGCACTGGATTTGCATCAGCACCAAACCTTGGTTGGAAACCTGCCCCTTCAGAGGGATGAAATTTATTTGATGGAGGGGGTAGCCTCTTCCAAATTCGCTCCGAAAGGGGCGTGGATTGAAACATGCGCCATTCGAACGCTGTGACACCGCCCCGGACGGGGCTTTTCTGGGTCTGCGCCGCCACTGCTGCCGCGCTGCTGGCCGCCTGCTCCAAACCCGAACCCCTGCCCGATCCGGTGCGGGCGGTCAAGCTGGTCACCGTGGGTGTGCAGCCGCTGCAGGCGCAGCAGGAATATGCCGGCCAGGTGCGGGCGCGCACCGAGTCCAGCCTGGGCTTTCAGGTGGGCGGCAAGATGGCGCGGCGCCCGGCGGAACTGGGCCAGCGCGTGCGCGCCGGCCAGCTGCTGGCCGAACTCGACCCGCAGGACTACCGGCTGGCCGCGCAGGCCGCGCAGGCACAGGTGTCGGCCGCGCAGACGCAGCGTGACCTGGCAGCGGCCGATGCCCGGCGCTACGGTGCGCTGAAAGAGCAGAACTTCATCAGCGGCGCCGAGCTGGAGCGCCGCCAGGCCACGCTGCGCTCGGCCCAGGCGACGCTGGAGCAGGCCCAGGCCCAGTCCCGCACGCAGGGCAACCAGACCGCTTACACGCGGCTGGTGGCCAGTGTGGCCGGCGTGGTGACCGCCGTGGAGGCCGAGCCGGGCCAGGTGGTGTCGGCCGGCACGCCGGTGCTGCGCATTGCCGTGGACGGCCCGCGCGATGTGGAATTTGCGGTGCCCGAAGACCAGCTGTCGCTGCTGGCCCCCGGCCAGAGCGTGCAGGTGCGCCTGTGGGCCGGGCAGGCGCTGCTGCCGGGCAAGGTGCGCGAGGTGGCGGCCAGCGCCGACCCGGTGACGCGCACCTATGCGGTCAAGGTGGCCATCGACAGCACGGGCGCCGCGCCGCCGCCGCTGGGCGCCACCGCCTATGTGGCGCTGGGCGCCGGCCGCAGCGCCGGCCCGGCCGTGGCCATGCACCTGCCCACCAGCGCGCTGCTGCGCCAGGGCGAGGGCACGGCGGTGTGGGTGTACGAGCCCGGCACCGGCACGGTGCGGGCGCAGCCGGTGCAGCTGGCCGGCGCCGACGGCAACGATGCCGTGGTGGCGTCCGGCCTCTCACCGGGCATGCAGGTGGTGGTGGCCGGCGT
>JAGOCN010000118.1 GCA_017998735.1 Giesbergeria sp. | reverse complement strand
CGCTTGAGCGCGCTGGAGACCGCCGGCTGGTGCATGCCCAGCCGCACCGCCGCGCGCGAGACGCTGCGCTCGGTCAGCAAGGTGTGCAGCACCCGGATGAGGTGCAGGTCGATCTTGTCGAAAAGGGTGTGGTGTCTCATGGCGTTCTGGGGCGCTGTCAGGGCAATGGCGGCGCCATGAAAAGGCACGCTGGCCCGGTGCCCGCCCGGTCTGCTGCAGGGCAGAAGGAGCAGCAGCAGCGGCGGCCATGGCGCATGCCACCGGTGCACGCCTGTGCCTACCAGGGCGCAGGCCAATGTACCACCGGCAAGGCAACCGCCAGGCAGGCCGGCGCGGCTGTGGCGTTCTGCCAAACTCGGTGTTGGCAGTGCATTGGCTCTTGTATTTTTGCTATATTTTTCATAGCTGCTAGCGCAGGCAGTGCGTGCGCTGGAGGCCGATTTGACCCTTATTTTGCTTGGAACGCCTGGTGTGCCAGACCTGCAGTGCCCCTGCCGCCCATTCCACTGCCCACTCCACTGCCATTACCGCCGCCCTGGCTTGGCCTGTCGTTTTTCTTGCCCCGTGCAGAGCCCGGTGTCTGCGGCAGGCTTGCATCTGCAGCGCAGCTTTGCGTGCTTTCAGGGAGCGGACATGCGCGGCGCCATGGCAGCGCGCGCCGGCGCCGCGCCGCTGGCTGCGGGCACATGCACCTGCACCCGGTTGCGGCCCGTTCGCTTGGCGTGGTAGCAGGCCATGTCGGCCGCATGCAGCACGGCGGCAGCGTCCTGCACCTGCGCGTCCAGCACCACCATGCCGATGCTCATCCCCAGCGCAAAGCTGCGGCCCTGGTAGATGGGCTCCCAGGCCTGCACCGCCAGGCGCAGCTGCTCGGCCACCGCCGCCGCATGGGCAGTCGAGCAGCCGGGCAGCAGCACGCCGTATTTGTCGCCCCCCAGGCGTGCCACCCAGCCACTCTGGCCCACCTGCGCCTGCAGCAGCTGCGCCACATAGCACAGCACGTCGTCGCCCGCGGCCTGGCCAGCGGTGTTGTTGATGACCGCAAAATGGTCAAGGTCCAGGTACAGAAACACGCTTTTGTCGTCCGCCTCGGCACCGGTGTGGCTGGCGTGGCCGGCATCGCTGGCGTTCGGCGCCAAAGCAGCGGGATTTTCCGCCTGCCAGGCGGTCCGGGCGCGGTGCTCGGCCAGCAGCGCACCAAGCCGCTGTTCGCAGCTGGCCCGGTTGGGCAGCTGGGTCAGCGTGTCGTGGGTGGCAATCCAGTCCTGCTGCTGGCGCGCCTCGTGGCTGGCGGCCAGGTCCTGCAGCAGCCACAGCGTGCCGCTTTCGCGTTCGCCGGCCACCACATGGCGTCCCTGCACCCGCAGCCACACGGGGCTGCCGTCCTTGCGCTGCAGCTGCACCTCGCCTGCCAGCACCGCGTGCGCGGCAAACCTGGCGCGCATGCGGGCGCCCGTTTGCAGGTAATCCTCGTGCGAGCGGTACAGGCGGTGCACCGTGCTGCCGCGCAACTCCGTTTCGGTGTAGCCAAGCATCTGGCAGGCATGGCGCCCGACCACCTCCAGGCGCCCGTGGCGCGAGACCACGATGCCGATGCCGGCCAGCTCCAGCACGGCGGCAAACTGGTCCTGCACGGCCTGCAGCTGCGCACCCTGCCCCTGCAGCAGCGCCTCGGCCGCCTGAAAGGCGCGGGCCAGGGCGCCGACTTCGCCCTTTTCCTGGGGCCAGGGGGGCAGTGCTCCGGCCTCGCCAGGGTTCAGCAGCAGGTCGGTGCGTTCCTGCAGGCGGGCCAGGGGCAGCGCCATCCACAGCGCCCCCAGCGCGGCCAGCAGGGCCAGCGCGCCCATGCCTGCCGCAACCTGCCAGGCGGCCCGGCGCTGGGCGCCGTGCAGCGGCGTCAGCACCGTCTGCGCATCGCTCACCCGCGCCACCTGCCACTGCGGCAGCGGCATGCCGGCCACGCTGATCACATGCTCGGCCCGCACCCAGGTGCGGCCGCGCTCCTGCACCGGCGTCTGCTCGGCCGCCCATTCCTCGTGCACCTGCGACAGGCCGGGTTCGTTGCGCACCTGGCCCAGGGTGCGGGACGGGTCGGAGTGGAGCAGGATGGTGCCATCGCGTGCAAACACCACCAGGCGTGCGCCGTCGCGCTCGGGCAGCGCCATCGAGGCCGGCAAAAGGGCCTGCGACTGCAGCGGCAGACCGCCGGCCACCACGCCCATGACGGTGCCATCGGCGCGGTGCAGCGGCATGGTGAACATCACACGGGCATCGCGGGTGCGCCCGGCCACCAGCTCGGACACCACCGGCTTGCCCTGCACCAGGGTGCGGCGCAGGCTGTCGCGCTCGGCCGGCTCCAGGTTGGCTGCCTTTTCAAAATGGCCATAGCGCAGGTTCATGCGCAGGCGCCCGTCCTGCCCGGCCACCTGCACAAAGTCGAACAGCTGCATGGCCGGCAGGCTTTGCTGCAGCAGCGCCTCCAGTTGCGCGGGCGAGTCGAGCATGTCGGGCGTGATGCCGGCAGCCACGGTGCGCAGCGCCTTCTGGCTTTGCTCGATCTTGCTGGCCAGCACGCGCGCCACCATTTCGGCCGCATCGGCCTGCTGCGCCAGCAGGCGCTGCAGTGCTTCGTGGTTGGCAGCGCGTGCCATGTACCAGCCCGCCAGCGCCCCGGACAGCACCACCAGCAGCGCCGCCGCCAGCGCCAGCCGCAAACCCAGCGCGCCGCGCCAGGGCCTGCCGGCGCGGTGCAGTGCAGACAGGTCGGCCGCAGACAACAGGCGCAGCGTCATGGCCATCTACCTGTGCAGCAGCACGGGCACTGCAGAAACGAAAAAGCAAATGCAGGTGCACGGGACGGCGGCAGCAGCAGCTTGCGCACCGCTGTCATGTGCAGCGCCAGAAGGCAGGCAGGAGAAAAAAGGCATGGAATCTGCGCAGTCGCCTGGGTGACTGCCTATCGAGTGGGGCGTGCAACCAATATAAGCAACCCATCCATGGCGCGGCTTGGGTGGAACCCTTGCCCGGCGCAGGAATTAACCCTGAGAAAATGTTTGCCGCGTGTCAATGCTTTGCCAGAAGTAAGCATTGAGACGTGCCGAAGCTGACACTGCACTGCACTGCACTGTTCCCGTTTTGCAGCTTTTTCCGTTTTTCAGCCTTCTTCCAGCAGCGCAGGCAAGACGCCCTTCCAGGCCGCCATGGCCCAGGCCGGTTTGCTGCTGGCCGGCAGCCGCTGTAGCGTTTTTGCCCTGACCAGCAGGAAGACCCTCTGAAGAAAACGGTGGATTTTGCTATTGAAAAAGGAGCTGCTGGCGCAGGCTCCATTTGCGCTGGAGGCACTTTTTACCAAAATACCCAACCCGGGACAAAGGCGGCACCGGCCCGGTGTCCAGCCGTTTGGCCAGCCACAAACCGCTCTGATAAAAGGTCCGGGTCAACCGCGCGGCACAGGCTTTGCAGCCTGAACTACATGCCGGCAACGCGTTGCAGGGTGTCGGGCCGCAGCAGCCGGATGACGCTGCCACTGCCGCTGATCAGCCCGCTGTTGCGCAGGCTGCGCAGCACGCGCGAAAACGTTTCGGGTGCGATGCCCAGGTGCGCGGCAATCAGGCGCTTGCGCTGGTGCAGCGTCACGCTGGCGCTGCCCTGCTCGTCGTACTCGGCGCGGTGCACCAGCCACTGGGCGCAGCGCGCCTCGGCGTCCTGCGCCAGCCGGCTCACGGCCAGTTCGGTCTGCTGGCGGTAGCCCAGCGCCATGTCGCGCAGCAGGATCTGCGCGGCTTCGGGCAGCGCTGAGACCTCGCGCAGAAAGTCGTCCAGCGGCTGGCGGCGCATTTGCACCGGGGTCTCGGCCACCATGTCCACCACCGACGGCAGGCCCAGCAGCGCAGACGCTGCGTCCAGCCAGAACGGCCCTTCGACCACGCCGAGCTGGTGGCGCATGTGGCCTTTTTCCTGGATGCCCAGCAGCACGCGCCCGCTGTCCAGGTGCAGCACCGAGGTGGGCAGCTGCTGGCGCCAGCGCACCACGTCGCCGGCCGCCGCCATTTCGTGGCGGGCATGCGCATCAAAAGCAAGGGTGGGGAACATGACTGGACTATGGTCACACCTGCAGGGCAGGGTTTTGCGCAAGGTCAAAAAAGCGGGTGACGCAGGCGCGCAACACCAGGGCTTTTTTGTATACAGTTTTCCTGGAAGCCGCGTTCCAATGCGTCTGAACGCGGCAAATTTACGTACCATCACCAGCGGCCGGCGCACGCGGGCCGCACAGGCCCGGGCGGTGCCGCCGCCCCTTTGGAAGCGGCCCGCTGCAGCACCCCTCTACACCACCCCCAGGAGATTCAATGACCAAGACCCTCATGGCACTCAGTGCCGCCTTGCTGTGCGCCAGCGCAGCCCACGCCCAAAGCTCGGTGCAACTCACCGGTGTGGTGGACCTGTATGCCGGCTCGTTGAAGTTTGCCGGCGACGCAGCCAAGCGCAACGTGGTGGACAGCGGTGGCCTGACCACCTCGTGGATCGGTTTCCAGGGAACAGAAGACCTGGGCGGTGGCCTGAAGGCCGGCTTCAACCTGGGCGCGTTCATGCGCGCAGACACCGGCACGCCCGGCCGTTTCACCAACGACCCGTTCTTCTCGCGCGATGCCAACGTGTCGCTGATGGGCAGCTTTGGCACGGTGGCGCTCGGCCGCGGCAAGGCGCCCAACTTCCTGCCCACCATTGTGTCGAACCCGCTGGGTGACTCGTTCGTGTTTGCGCCGCTGGTGCTGCACGCCAACGTGCCGCTGTTCAACGCCAGCGGCTGGGGCAGCAGCGCCGGCAAAGCGCTGGGCCGCACCACGGCGTCCGACACCGGCTGGTCCAACCAGATCACCTACACCACGCCCAGCCTGGGCGGCCTCAAGGCCAACCTGCACTACCAGTTTGGCGAGCAGACCGGCGCCAACGACAGCAAAAAGAACATCGGCCTGAACGCCCTGTACTTTGCTGGCCCGCTGGCGCTGACCGGCTTTTATGAGCGCGACCAGATCAGCAACCCGTCAGCGCCCAACACGGTGCTGGCCAACACGCGCAAGAACTGGATGCTGGGCGGCGCCTACGACTTCACCATCGCCAAGGCGTTCCTGAGCTACGGCCAGTCGGACGAAGACGGCACCAACGCCAAGGCCAAGACCGCGCAGGTCGGCGCCTCGGTGCCGCTGGGCGGCGGCAAGGTGCTGGCGTCGTACGCGCAGACCAAGCTGCAGCCGGTGAACCAGTCGCGCAAGACCCTGACGGTGGGCTACGACTACAACCTGTCCAAGCGCACCGACGCCTACCTGATGGTCATGCACGACCGCATCACCAGCTTTGACAGCGGCAACAGCTTCGGTATCGGCGTGCGCCACCGCTTCTGACGGGGTGCGTGCGCAGCGCCGCCGCCCTTTATCAAAAAAGAGAGCGCCCTGCGCTTGCCCTGCAAGGGTTTGAGACCCAAAACAGTCTCTAACCCAAGTGTGGCAAGCGCAAGGCGCTCCTTTTTTAAGGGCAATTTGGAGCGTGGCGGCGCGCTCTTGGCCCGGCCACAGCAGCGCTCAGGCGCCCCTTGCAGCCGTGCTCACAGCACCGGCGCGGGGGCGCTGCGCAGCGGGCGTGGCGCTGCGTCCACAGCGGTGCGCCCGTCCAGCACCAGCAAGGGGCCCTGTGGTTCTGCCGGCCTCCAGCCACCGCCCAGCGCTTTGTACAGCGCCACCTGGTTTTGCCGCTGCGCCAGCTGCGTGCGGGCCAGCGCCTGCTGCGTGGCAAACAGCTGGCGCTGGGCATCGAGCACGTCCAGAAAGCTGGACACGCCGTTGCGGTAGCGCAGATCGGCCAGGCGAAAGCGGTCGGCTTCGGCGTTGGCCTGGTCCTGCTGGGCGCGCACCTCGTCGTCCAGCGTGGCACGGCCGGCCAGCGCGTCGGCCACTTCGCGGAACGCCACCTGGATGGCTTTTTCGTACTGCGCCACGGCCACTGCGCGGCCCACCTGCGCCGACTCCAGCCCGGCCTGGTTGCGCCCGGCATCAAAAATCGGCAGCAGTGCCTGCGGCGCCAGCGTGAAACCCCAGGAGCCGCTGTTGAACAAGCCTGAGAGCGATGTGCTGGCC
>JAGOCN010000117.1 GCA_017998735.1 Giesbergeria sp. | reverse complement strand
GTGAACTTCACTTCTTTACTCTCATGAGCGTTTGTGGTGCTAAGCACCAGTTCCAAAGAACTTGGCAGCTCGCCATCAAACGCCCACGCTTATCGGCTGTATGTTTTTAAAGGTCCAGTGAGCAATTTCCGCCAGGCCTAAACCTTTTGGAGCTGCTCGCTTTGCTGTGATCAGCGAAGCCTTGAATTCTAACAGGTTTTTTTATTTCCTGTCAAGCTGAAGGGTTATTAAGTCCTTCAGCCTGTTTGCCAGTTCACCGCACTACCCTAAAGCAGCGCCGCTTGCCAGCCAAGCCTTGAATTCTAACCCGGTTTTATAAGCCAGATTGAAAGCTGGTGAAAAAGATTTTGAGGCTTGCAAAAAAGCGTTTTTGCGTTTTTGCTCAACTTTCCAACTCTTTCCACTTCGGCTCCCCTGGCTGCACCGCACCACTTCTTCAGAAGACCGGGCAGTGCCGCCAAGGAACGAACTGAACTATAGCACCGTATTTCTTCAGGGTTTGTACTTATGCAAATAATTTTTGCTCTGCAAGGTGCGAAGCTCTCTTTTTTACGTAGGACAAGGCATCCACAGCCTTGATTCCTCTCCTGTGGCTGGCCAGGACTCGCGTCCATAATGCGCTGCACCATGGCATTGATTACCTTATTAGACGCTCAGCTCGCCTTCGGGCATGTGGCCTTGCTGGACCACGCTACTTTTTCCCTGGAAACCAATGAACGGGTCGGACTGATTGGCCGCAACGGCGCCGGGAAGTCTTCGCTGCTCAAGATTCTGGGCGGACTGGCGCACACTGACGATGGCGCTCTGCACCGACAGCAAGGTGTGCGCATTGCCTATGTTGCACAGGAACCCGAGCTGGACTCCGAGGCCACCGTGTTTGAATCCACATCGCAGGGCCTGGCCCATGTGATTGCGGTGCGTGACCAGTACCTATCAGGCGCAGAAGGGTTGGACCTGGACGCCTTGCAGACCGAAATCGAGGCTTATGACGCCTGGAACTGGGAACAGCGCGTGGAAGAAACCCTGCAGCGCCTGCACCTACAGCCCCAGGCACGCATAGGCGACCTGTCGGGCGGCACCAAAAAGCGCGTTGCATTGGCGCAGGCCTTGGTGACACGGCCCGATGTGCTGCTGCTGGACGAGCCCACCAACCACCTGGACCTCGATTCCATCGAGTGGCTGGAAGATTTGTTGATCGATTTCGGCGGCAGCGTGGTGACCATCACGCACGACCGCTCCTTTCTGGACCGGGTAGCCACTCGCATTGTGGAACTGGACCGCGGCAACCTGTTGTCCTACCCCGGAAATTTTGCCCAGTACCTGGTGCAAAAGCAGGAGCAACTGGCGCAGGAAGGGACGATTGCTGCCAAAGCGGACAAATTGCTGGCCCAGGAAGAAATCTGGATACGCAAGGGGGTGGAAGCCCGCCGCACACGCAGCCAAAGCCGGATCGGCCGCCTGGAAGCGTTGCGTGCCAGCCGGGCCGAGCGGCGCAATGTGCTGGGCAGCGTCAAGCTGGACCTGGCATCGGGCGCCCCCAGCGGCAAGATCGTGGCCGAGCTGGAAGGTGTGTCCAAGGCCTTTGGCGACAAGGTCATCGTGCGCAACTTCACCGGCACGATTCTGCGCGGTGACAAGGTGGGGCTCATTGGTCCCAATGGCGCGGGCAAGACCACGCTGCTGAAACTCATCCTTGGAGAACTGCAGGCCGATTCCGGCCGCATTCGGCAAGGAGCCAACCTGCAGGTGGCGTATTTCGATCAGATGCGCCACGCCATCGACCTGGATGCCACGCTGGAAGACTTCATCAGCCCCGGCAGCGAGTGGATCGAGATTGGCCAGCAGCGCAAGCATGTCAAAAGCTACCTGGGCGACTTCCTGTTTTCTCCTGCGCGCGCCCGCTCGCCGGTGCGTTCGCTCTCGGGCGGCGAGCGCAACCGCCTGCTGCTGGCGCGCCTGTTTGCCCGCCCGGCCAATGTGCTGGTGCTGGACGAGCCGACCAACGACCTGGACATTGAAACGCTGGACCTGCTTGAAGAGCTGCTGCAGACCTACGAAGGCACGGTGTTCCTGGTCAGCCACGACCGCACCTTTCTGGACAATGTGGTCACCAGCACGGTTGCCTTTGAAGGCGATGGCCTGTGGCGCGAGTACGAAGGCAGCGTACAGGACTGGCTGGTGCAGTCGCGCCGCAGCCGTGAAATAGCGGCCGCAGCGCTGGCACCGGCGGCAGCCGCTTCAGGCGCGGCGGCAACCAGCAGCAAAGCCGATGCAAACCCGGCAGCGGCCGATGCCACACAGCCCAGGCCCGTGGCCCGGAAAAAGCTGAGCTACAAGGACCAGCGCGAGCTGGAACAGTTGCCGGAACGCATCAACGCGCTGGAAACCGAGCAAAAGACCATCCACGATGCGCTGACCGACGGCTCCATCTACAGCACCGATGCCGAGCGGGCAACAGCACTGCATGCCCGTGAAGGCGAGATTGAAGAAGCACTGATGCAAGCACTGGAACGCTGGACCGCGCTGTCCCAGTAAACTTTCTTGCAGGCAATCGCACTGCAAGAAGCACAGCACAGCACAGCAGCACCCTCCCCTCATGGCGCCAGCGTGTGCGCAACCCGTCCTATTGACTGCACAGCCGCTGCAACCGGACGGGATTGGGGCTGGATTCTGCAGAATTGCGCCTGCATTTTTGCTATTTAATTCATAGCTGCTGGCGCATTCTGCGCCTGCGCTGGAGCCTGTTTTCACTCATTTTTTCAAGCCTTGACACTGGCAGAGCCCTCCTGCCCTTCCAGCAACCGGCAGGCGTGCCAGGCTGCCACCCATTCCTCATTGGTGCGCTCCACGGCCACGGGGATGCGGCTGGCGGGGCTGGAGATGCAATCGGCGCTGCTGCCATTGGCGTCCGTGTCCAGCGCAATGCCCAGGTAGGCCAGGCCAGCGCAGACGCGTTCGCGAACGACAACGTTGTGCTCGCCAATGCCGGCGGTGAACACCAGCAGGTCCAGCCCGCCCAGCACCGCCACCAGCGCACCGATTTCGCGCACGATGCGGCGCACGTAAAGCGCCAGAGCGGCTTCGATCTGCATGTTGCCGGCTTCTTGTGCCAGCAGCACGCGCGGGTCCGACGACACGCCCGACAGGCCCAGCAGGCCTGAGCCGTGGTAGAGCAGCTGGCCAACCTCTTCCAGCGACAGCTTTTCAATCTCCATCAGGTACAGCACCGCGCCGGGGTCGAGCGCGCCGCAGCGCGTGCCCATCATCAGCCCGTCCAGTGCCGAGAACCCCATGGTGGTGGCCACGCTCTCCAGACCCTGCATGGCGCACAGGCTGGCGCCGCTGCCCAGGTGGGCCACCAGGGTGCGGCCACGCGCCGCGTCGCCGTACCTTTCAGGCAGCGCCACCGACATGAATTCGTACGACAGGCCGTGAAAACCGTAGCGGCGCAGGCCGCGCTCCCACGCGTCCCAGGACAGCGGCAGCATCTTTTCCACAGCGGGCAGCGTGTGGTGAAAGGCGGTGTCAAAGCATGCCACCTGCGGCAGGTCGGGACGGCTCTCCAGCAGCGCGGCGATGGCTTCGAGTGCAAACGGCTGGTGCAGCGGTGCCAGCGGAATGTAGCCGCGCAGGTCGTCCAGCACCTGCGCGTCCACCCGCACCGGGTCGGAGTATTTGGCGCCGCCGTGCACCACGCGGTGCGCCACCGCCGTGATGCGGTGGCCGCCCTGCTCCATGCGCGCCAGCACGCGGGTGCGGATGTGCTGCAGCGCGGCGTTGTAGGGGTGCACTGCGTCCAGCGCCACCGGGCCGGGGGGCACACCGGTTTCGCCAAAGGTGGGCGCGGGGCCGGTGATGCCGTCCACCTTGCCGTTCCACAGCGGTTGGCGTGGCAGCGGCTGCACGCCGGCGTCAAACAATGCGAACTTGATGCTTGACGAGCCGCAGTTCAGAACCAGTACCAGGTCGCTCATAGGGGTGCCTTTTGGTAGTGGTGCGCCAGCAGCACCGCCACGGCGCAGGACGCCAGGCGGGTGTCGCGCGCATCGGCGCGGCTGGTCAGCACGATGGGCACGCGCGCGCCCAGCACGATGCCGGCGCTGGCCGCGTCGCCCAGATATTCCAGCTGCTTGGCCAGCATGTTGCCGCTCTCCAGGTCGGGCACCACCAGGATGTCGGCGCGGCCCGCCACCTCGGAGACGATGCCCTTGACGCGTGCAGCAGCGATGGACACCGCGTTGTCAAATGCCAGCGGGCCGTCCAGCAGGCCGCCGGTGATCTGGCCGCGGTCGGCCATCTTGCACAGCGCGGCCGCGTCCAGCGTGGCGGGCATGCTGGCGGTCACGGTTTCCACCGCCGCCAGAATCGCCACACGCGGCTCGGCCACACCGATGGCATGCGCCAGGTCGATGGCATTGCGCACGATGTCGGCCTTGTCGTTCAAGGTGGGTGCGATGTTGATGGCGGCGTCGGTGATGATGAACGGGCGCGGGTAGGCCGGCGTCTGCATCAGAAAGCAGTGGCTCACGCGGCGCTTGGTGCGCAGGCCGCCCTGCGAGGCAATCACGGCGCCCATCAGTTCGTCGGTGTGCAGGCTGCCCTTCATCAGTGCCTGCGCTTTCCCCTCCAGCACCAGCTCCACGGCGCGCGCGGCGGCTGCGTGGCTGTGCGGCACGTCTTCGATGTCCATGCCGCTGATGTCCAGCTGCGCCTCTTTCGCTGCCGCCTCGATGCGCGCACGCGGGCCCACCAGCAGCGGCTCCATCAGCCCGGCTTCGCGCGCGTCCAGCGCACCGGCCAGGCTGAGCGCGTCGCAGGGGTGCACCACCGCCACGCGCAACGAGCCCAGCGGGCGCACATAGTCCAGCAGCCGCTGCATGCCGTCGTTGCCGACGGTCAGCGTCACGTCGGGCAGCGTGGTGCGGGCGCGTTCGATGCGCTCGGTTGGCGCCACCACCTCGGCCTCGCCGGTGATCACGGTGGTGCCGTCCTGGTTGGTGCACTCGCAGGCCAGCGTCAAGCGCTTGCGTTCCTCGTCGCGGGCGATCACGGTCACGCTGATGCGCAGCTGGTCGCCAATGCGCACCGGCGCCAGAAACTTCAGCGTCTGCCCCAGGTAAATGGTGCCAGGGCCGGGCAGGCGTGTGCCCAGCACGGCCGAAATCAGCGCGCCGCCCAGCATGCCGTGGGCAATGACGCCCTGAAAACGTGTGGACTCGGCGTAGTCCGCGTCCAGGTGCTGCGGGTTGACGTCGCCCGAGAGCACGGCAAACAGTTCGATGTCCTTGTAGCTGAGCGTGCGCTCGATGCTGGCGGTTTCGCCCACGGTGATCTCGTCAAAGGTGCGGTTGCGCACGGTGGAAAGGTCGCTGTAGATCGGTGCGGAAGGCGCAAAGGCCGCTGGGGATGTCTGAATGTCTGGCATGGAACTCCTGTTGATAGGGAAAGGGCTCAGGCCATCTGGCTGATGGTCTTGCGAAAACGCGACAAGGCGATGGCGAAGAATGCCGCACCAATGGCAATGTTGGCCACAAACTGCGGCCACACCACGTCAAAGCCGGCGCCACGGTACAGGATGGCCTGCGCGGCAGCAACGAAATGGGTGGTGGGCGCCAGCTGCATGATGTTCTGCACGAACACCGGCATGCTGTCGGTGGGCGTCGATCCGCCCGACAGCATCTGCAGCGGAATCAGCACCAGTACCAAGGCGAGCGCAAACTGCGGCATCGAATGCGTCAATGTGGCCATGAAGATGCCGATCGACAGCGTGGCAAACAGCGACAGCGCCACGCAGGCCAAGAACAACGCCACCGAGCCGTTGATGGTCACGCCCAGGGCGCCCTGCACCACGAACACCATCGAACCGGCGGTGGCCAGCAGCACCACCAGCCCCATCGACCAGACCTTGGCGGTCATGATTTCGGCCGGCGTGACCGGCATCACCAGCAGGTGCTCGATGGTGCCGTGCTCGCGCTCGCGGATCAGCGCCGCGCCCGCCAGCAGGATCGACACCATGGTGATGTTGTTGATGATGCCCATCACCGAGCCAAACCACGACTCTTCCAGCGCCGGGTTGAAGCGCGCGCGCAGCGCCAGCTCCACGGGTGGCGCCGGGTTGGCGCGGAAACGCTGGC
>JAGOCN010000116.1 GCA_017998735.1 Giesbergeria sp. | reverse complement strand
CATGGCGCTCACGATGACACCGATGAACAGGTTCAGCATCGTGAAGGTAGCCACCAGAATGAACGGAATGAAGAACGTCCAGGCAAAGGGAAACACCCCCATCAGCGGCCGCACGATGCCCATCGACCAGCTCTCCAGCGTCATGACCTGGAACAGCGTGTAAAGCGAGCGGCCCAGGGTGCCGAACCAGTCCGGAAACCGGTCGCCAAACACCTGGGTGGCAATCACGCCAAACACGTAATACACCAGCAGCAGCACCATCGCAATCGAGCCCAGGCCCGGCAGCGCCGCCAGCAGCCCGCCCACCACGCGGCGCATGGACGGCACCAGCGTCAGCACGCGCAACACCCGCAATACGCGCAGCGCACGCAGCACCGCAAACGGGCCGCTGGCCGGCACCAGCGCAATCGCCACCACGGCAAAGTCGAACACGCTCCACGGGTCGCGAAAGAACGCGCCGCGCGATGCAATGAGCCGCAGGCCGATTTCCAGCACGAACACGGTCAGCATCGCCTGGTCCAGCAGCTGCAGCCAGGCGCCGTGGCGCGCCATCAGCGTGTCCGAGGTTTCCAGCCCCAGCACCACCGCGTTGAGCACAATCAGGGCCAGCACCGCCCGCTGCACCTCAGCGCGCTCCAGAAACCGCTGCAGCGCCGTGCGGTCGGGGACCGCCAGGCGCGGGCCTTCAAAAGTGGTCATGGCCTCAGCGCTTCCGTGTCACGCACCGCGCACCATCGCCAGCACGCTGCCTGCGTTCAGCGTTTTTGCCCTGGCCTGGATGTCGGGCAGGTAGCGGGCGCTCAGGCCCTGGGCTTCCTGCACGGTGTTCGCATAGGCCTCTTTCAGCATCTGCGTGGACAGCGTGCGCCCGCCGGCGTAATAGCGCTTGGCCACTTGGCCCAGTGCGTAGGTGGTGGCAAAGCTCATGCCGGTGCTCACAGCCTGGTTGCCTGCGCCGCGCAGCAAACCGCCGCCCACCCTGCCCAGCAGGCCGCCAAGCAATTTGCGGCCGGCCTGCTCCAGGTACTGCGAAGTCAGGCCGACGCCGACAGTGGCAACAAAGTCCTTGATGTGCCCGCTGTCCAGCTCAAAACCATGGGCTTTGCCAATGCGCCAGACCAGCTTCATCTGCAGCGGAATGATGGCCAGGGTGGACAGCGTCTCGGGCAGCAGCTCCAGTGCGCCGTTGACGATGGCGGCGTTCAAGATGGCGCTGTCAAGCGCTGCTTCGTCCACTGCGGCAGGCGCAGCGGCGGCCGCGCCTGCAACGCCTGCAACGTCCACCGCCACCGGCAAACCCGGCACCGGCAAACCCGACACCGGCACGGTGGCCATGGCCTGCGCCTGCTGCACAAAGTCCGCCGCTGCACCGGCGTCCAGGCCCAGCGCGGTCCGGGCTTCGGTCAGAAAGCGCTGCTCGGCGTCCGACAGCGTGCCGTCGGCGTCGCACACGCACACCGCCATTTCGTAGGCCAGCTGTCTGGCCTCGGTGCTGTGCAGCCGCGCCACCACATCGGCCAGCGTGGTGCGCTGCAGCAGCACGTCCTGGTACAGCGTGGACAGGTGCGCTGCATCGCTGTCCGAGAAGTTGTGCGCCACGCGCTTGATTTCATCGCGCTCGCGCTCGTGCTTTTCGCCGTCGGCAAACGACGCCAGCAGGCACAGCGTGAGGATGGCGCGGGTTTCTTCGGTGGTCGTGTGCATCATTCGTCGCTCCCGCCACCAATGCCCAGCAGCAGCAGCAAGGCCTGGAACACGTTGAACAGGCTCAGGTACACGCCCAGCGTGGCCGAGATGTAGTTGGTCTCGTAGCCGTCGCGCACGCGCTTCAAGTCGTGCAGGATGAACGCCGTGAAGATGCCGGCGGTCAGCACGGCGAGGGTGACCATCAGCGCGCCCGACTGCAGGAACACGTTGGCAATGCCCGCCACCAGCACCATCAGCGCGCCAATGAACAGCCATTTGCCCATGGCCGACAGGTCGCGTTTGATGATGGACGACAGGCTGGCCATGCCCAGAAACACCGCACCGGTGCCGGCAAACGCGGTCATCACCAGCTCGGCGCCATTGGCCAGGCCCAGCACGCTGCCCACCATGCGCGACAGCATCAGCCCCATGAAGAAGGTGAAGGCCAGCAGCACCGGCACGCCGGCAGCCGAGTGCTTGGTCTTCTCGATGGCAAACATGAAGCCGAAGGCGCCGCCCAGAAACAGCACCATGCCGATGCCGGGCGACAGCGCGGCAGAAAAGCCGGTGGCAATACCGACCCAGGCGCCCAGCACCGTCGGCACCATGGACAGCGCCAGCAGCCAGTAGGTGTTGCGCAGCACCTGGTTGCGCTCGGCGCTCAGGGCGGTGCCCGACGCAGCGCCGTGGAGGGAAAGGTTGTCGTTCATGGTGTCACCTTTGAATGGGATGGATGAATGAAAGAGTCAATGGACGCATGCAAGGCAAATCGCCTCACCTGGCGGCCGCGCGGGCGGCTTCTGCCTTGGCCTTGGCCTCGTCGGCCTTGCGCTGCAGCTCCAGCGCTTCCTTTTCTGCCGCTGCAGCTTCGGCCTGCTTGGCCTTGGCGGCTTCTTTTTCGGGCGACGACATGCTGCTGGCCAGCGCACTGCCGGCCATGGAGCCGACCACGCCGCCGACCACAGCCGCGCCCAGGGTGGAACCCAGACCGGGGCCGGAGGCCGCTGGTGCCGCAGCCGGTGCCGCAGCCGCCGGTGTGGCAGCAGCGGCAGGCGCTTTGGTGGCAGGTGCCGAAGCGGGCGACTTGCTCAGGCTGACCGGCGCGGACTTGGTCCCTCCCATGCGCTTGGCATGGGCCAGCGACGGCGCCACCAATGCAACAACGGTCAAGGCCATCACGGCGGTTGCAGTGAAGCGGGAAGGAGAAAAAGAAGCAGTGCGCATGGCGGTTCAAGGTCCTGAAAAAAGTAAAAAGCAAACACCTGTTTGCGTTTGAGGCCGGACTTTAGGGTGTTCAAGGCATCGTAAAAAGCAGAAAATACATGAATATATTTCTTGTAAAAACTGAACATGAGCATGGCTTTCAACCACCGCCACCTGTACTACTTCTGGGTCGTTGCCAAGGAAGGCAGCATGTCGCGCGCTGCCGAGCGGCTGGACATGGCGGTGCAGACCGTGAGCGCCCAGGTGCGCGAACTCGAACGCGACCTGGGCTGCCAGCTGCTGCGGCCCGCCGGGCGCGGGCTGGCGCTGACCGATGCCGGCCAGGTGGCCCTGCAGCAGGCCGAGCAGATCTTTCAGCTCTCGCAGGCGCTGCCCGAGCAGGTGCTGGCCACTGTGCAGACGCCTTCGGTGCGGCTGGCCGTCGGCATTGCCGATGGACTGCCCAAGCTGCAGGTGTGCCGCCTGCTGCAGCCGGTGCTGGACGTGCCCCACCTGCGGCTGGTGTGCGACGACGGCGAAATGGCCGACCTGCTGGCCGACCTGGTGCTGCACAAGCTTGACGTGGTCCTCACCGACCACCCGGCCCCGCCCAGCCTGCAGCTCAAGGTGCACAGCCATTCGCTGGGAACGTCGGACATCGGCTGGTATGGCTCGGCGCACTGGTGGGCAGCAGCACATGACAGCTTCCCGGCGTCCCTGCAGGATGTGCCATTGCTGCTGCCCACGCCGCATTCCGTGGTTCGCAGCCAGCTGGACCGGTGGCTGCAGCAGCAAGGCCTGCGCCCGCAGGTGGTGGGAGAAATCGAGGACAGTGCCTTGCTGGAAACCTTTGGCAGCACCGGGCTGGGCATTTTTCCGGCGGCGCTGGCCGCTGAAGGAGAACTGCTCAAGCGCAGCCAGGTGCGGCTGATTGGCGCCTGCGAAGGCGTGCAGGAGCACTGCTATGCCATCAGCACCGAGCGCAAGGTGATGCACCCGCTGGTGCAGCGGATATTGAAGCGAACGTGATAATCGCTGCCTTGTCCGGAGTCTTGCAACCGGGGTTGCCATGCCATCGACTTCCGGCTTCTGCTCCTCAAAAGCCAAGGTTTCACTGCTTGAGCTCGGCCATTGCCTGTTGCTGAACCTGCCTTGCATCTGTACACTGTCCACTTTTCAACCCGCCTTGCCTGCACGGAAATTCCCTGTCTGAATCACATCGCCCCATGACGCGCTGGTTGCTGCTGTTTTTTGTTTTTGTAATGCCGGTCCAGTTCGCCTGGTCGGCGTCTGCCGTGTATTGCAAACACGAAAATACGCCCGCTGCGTCGCACTTTGGTCACCATGTGCATGTGCACAAGGGTGCTGATGTGCAAAAAGCGGCTGGTCTGGAAGACCCGGCTGGCACCAACGTCCAGCTGACGCACTTCGACTGCAGCTACTGCCATGCCAGCGTCGCCCAATTGCCGGTGGGACTGTTGCGCATGCCCGAGGCGCCCTACGGCCGCAGCGTGCAACCCCATCCACTCCAGCTCTATGCCTTCCGCATCGAGCCCGACATCGACCGCCCCAAATGGATGCGCGCCAGCTGACCCGGCGCGCGTTCGATTCTTTTCTCTCAGGCTGCACTTCCATGCTGTGACGAACCGCGCCGGATTCCCTTGTCTTGTCTTTTTGACCGGAGAATTCGATGCGCAGAATTTTTGTGCCGTGGGCCTTGGTGCTCACGGTGTTTTCGACAACCCACGTGCTGGCCCAACCGGCTGCAGCAATGTCTGCCAGCGCGCAGCAGCGCGCGGCAGCAGCGCCACTGACGCTGGCCTCTGCGGTGCAGTTGGCACTGGAGAACAACCCCGAGATATCAGCCGCCCGGCGTGAAATCGACGCTGCCGAAGGGGCGCGCACCCAGGCGGGGGCTTACCAGAACCCGACCTTGGGGCTGGAGGTGGAGGATGTGCGGCGCGACAGCCGCACCACCACCGTCATGCTGAGCCAGCCTTTCGAGCTGGGGGGCAAGCGTGCGGCACGCATGGCAGTGGCCGAGCGCACCGTTGATCTGGCAGATGCCCAGCTGGCCACCCGGCAGGCCGGACTGCGTGCCAGCGTCACGGCTGCATTCTTTGCTGCACTGGTTGCGCAGGAGCGCGTGCGGCTGGCCCAGACCGCGCTGGAGCTGGCCAGCATCGGCAGCCAGACCGCAGGCAAGCGCGTGCTCTCGGGCAAGGTCTCCCCGGTAGAAGAAATCCGGGCAAAAGTGGCCGAAGCCAACGTGCGGCTGGAGCTGGTGCAGGCGCAGGGCGAACTGCAGACCAGCCTGCAGGAACTGCGTGCGCTGACCGCCCACAGCGTGCACATTGAAGTGCTCGATGGCAATGTGCTGGCACTGCCCATGCTGCCCGCGCAGGCAGCACTGCAAGAGCGCATGGCCCAGGCGCCGATGCTGCGCCAGGCGCAGCTGGAAGTGCGGCGCCTGGGAGCTTTGGCCACACTGGAAAACACCAAGCGCGTGCCGGACATCACTGTCAGCGCAGGCGTGCAGCGCGCCCAGGACCAGGGGCGCAGCCAGGCGGTGATCGGCATTTCTGTGCCACTGCCGTTTTTCGACACCAACCGAGGCGGCATTGCCGAGGCACTCGGCCGCCGCAACAAGGCCGAGGACGAGGCGCGTTCTGTCGAATTGCGCTTGCGCGCCGATGTTGCCGCAGCACTGCAGCGCCATGCCACGGCCTGCGCCGAAGTGCAGGCGCTGCAATCGGAAATTTTGCCCGGCGCGCAAAGCGCTTTCGACGCCGCGCGCAAGGGCTTTGAGCTGGGCAAGTTCGATTACCTCGAAACCCTGGACGCACAGCGCACCTTGCTGCAGGCGCGCACGCAGCACCTGCGCGCTGTCGCCGACGCACACCGCTCGGCCACCGATCTGGACCGCCTGCTGGGCATCCCTGTATCCATTCCTTGAAGACCGAACATGTCCAACGCACCACATTCACCATCGCCCTCAGCGGCTGGCAAGCCCCGCCGCACACATATTTTCACCATCGTTCTGCTGCTCATCGTCGGCATTGCCATTGGCGCGCTGATCCTGCGCAGCGGCTCTGCCGAGCCGGCAGAAGACGGCCATGGCCCTGAGACCGTGGCCCAGCCGGGGGCGGACGATGGCCACGGCCATGCCGGTGAAGAAGACGAAAGCGCTGTGCATGCCGAAGACGCTGCGCCCAAAGGCCCCCACGGGGGGCAACTGTTCACCGAGAGCGCTTTCAGCCTTGAATTGCGGCTGACCGAAGAGGGTGGGGAGC
>JAGOCN010000115.1 GCA_017998735.1 Giesbergeria sp. | reverse complement strand
ATGTGGCAGCGTCCCGCGTGCACCGCTGGACACGCGGCGACTGGCAGCTGTGGCCGATCCTGCTTCACTGGAAGCGCTTTGACCTGCTGGCCATCCAGCGCTGGAAGATGGTAGACAACCTGCGCCGCTCGCTGGTGGCACCCATGTCGGTGCTGCTGCTGCTGCTGTGCCTGTGGACCGGAGCGGTGTCGCCCTGGGCCGCGCTGGCGCTGGTGGTGGCGGCCTTTGGCGCCGGCCCGCTGCTGGGCGCCGTGGCCGGGCTGGCGCCGCCGCGCGACGACCTGGCGCTGGTGCACTTCTACCGCCAGGCGCTGGCCGACGTGGTGCGCGCTGCCGGCACGGCCCTGTGGAGCCTGCTGGAGCTGCTGGAGCAGGGCCTGATGCTGCTGGACGCCATCGGCCGTGCGTTGTGGCGCATGAACGTCAGCCACCGCGGACTGCTGCGCTGGACCACGGCCGCCAGTGCGCAGGCTTCGGTGCAGCACACCCTGGGCGGCATTGCCCTGCGCCACTGGCCGACCACGGCGGCAGCGCTGGCCGTGGCCATGGTCTTTGCCGTGGGCCATGCAGCCTGGAGCGCGCCGGCCGTGGCGCTGTGCCTGCTGTGGGCCTGCACCCCCGTCTGGGTGTGGTGGGGCAGCCGGCCCTGGCGTCCGGTGCTGCTGACCGGTGCCAGCACCGGCGAACGCGACTACCTGCGCAGCGTGGCGCGCGACACCTGGGAATTTTTTGCCCGCCATGTGGGCGCGCAAAGCCACCACCTGCCGCCCGACAACGTGCAGACCATGCCGCAGCTGATGGTGGCCGAGCGCACCTCGCCCACCAACATCGGCCTGTACCTGCTGTCGTGCGCGTGTGCCCGGCGCCTCAAATGGATTGACACCGATGAATTCCTGCAGCGCTGCGAAAGCACCCTGCAAACGCTGGAAAAGCTGCAGCGCCACCGGGGCCACTTTCTCAACTGGTACGACACGCAGACGCTTCAGCCCCTGGCGCCGCTGTACGTGTCCACCGTGGACAGCGGCAACCTGTGCGGCCACCTGGAAGCCACGGCCGGTGCCTGCCTGGAGCTGCTGGATGCCGCGTCGCCCGCCAGCGCCGCCATGGCCTGCACCCCCGAGCAGCACACGCGCCTCAAGGCCGTGGCCACCGAATGCCAGCGTCTGGCCATGGAAGCCGATTTTTCCTTCCTGTACGACGCCCGCCGCAGGCTGTTCCACATCGGCTACCGCGCCGAGGACGGCCTGCTGGACAAAAGCTACTACGACCTGCTGGCCTCCGAGGCCCGGCTGGCCAGCCTGTGGGCCATTGCCAAGGGCGATGTGCCGGTGGAGCACTGGTCCGCGCTGGGGCGCCCGTTCTTTGCGCAAGGCACCGAAACCGGGCTGCGCTCCTGGTCGGGCTCGATGTTCGAGTACCTGATGCCGGCGCTGGTGCTGCACGAGCCCCAGGGCAGCGCGCTGGACGCCGCCGCCCGCTCGGCGGTGCACGAGCAGCAGGACTTTGCCCAGGCGCGCAGCGTGCCCTGGGGCATTTCCGAATCGGCCTATGCCGCCAGCGACCACACGCTGGCCTACCAGTACGCCCCGCAGGGCGTGCCGCGCCTGGCCATGCGCCGCACGCCGCCCGACGAACTGGTGATTGCACCGTACGCCACCGCGCTGGCCGCCATGTACGAACCGGGCAGGGCGGTGGAGAACCTGCGCCGCATGGAAGGCCTGCAGGCGCGTGGCGACATGGGCTTCATAGAAGCACTGGACTACACGCCCGAGCGCCAGGTGGACGGCAGCACCTTCGTGCGCGTGCAGACCTTCATGTCGCACCACCAGGGCATGGCGCTGGTGGCGCTGACCAATGTGCTGCTGGACGGCGTGCCGCGCCAGTGGGCCACGCGCCACGGGCGCCTGGCCGCCGTGGAGTCGCTGCTGCAGGAACGCGTGCCGCGCGCGGTGTCGCGCCTGCTCTCGCCCGAGCCGCAGCCGCGCCGGCGCAAGCCCAAAGAGGCGCCGGCCAACCTGCTGCAGGACGTGGTGCCCGGCGACGGCGCCTTGCAGCCCACGCTGCTGATGTCGAATGGCCGCTACAGCGTCTCGGTGCGCCCGAACGGCGCCGGCCGCAGCCGGCGCGGCGGCGCCGATGTGTCACGCTGGCGCGACGATGCGCTGCGCGATGCCCATGGCACCTTCTTCTACCTGCGCCGCCACACACCCCAGGGCACCAGTGCGCCGGTGTCGCTCACCCAGCACCCGGCGCCCGACCCGCGTGCGCACTACGAGGCCACGCTGCACAGCGACCACATCCGCCTGCACGCGCACTGGCCCGACCTGCGCAGCTGCTGCACCGTCTGGGTCAGCCCCGAGGACGACATCGAACTGCGCCGCGTCGAGCTGTGGAACACCTCGGCCAGCGACGTCACGCTGGACCTGATGTCGCTGTTCGAGGTGTCGCTGCTGGACGCCCGCGCCGACGAATCGCACCCGGCCTTTGCCAACCTGTTCGTGCACGCTGGCTGGGATGCCGGCGACCAGGCGCTGTACTTTGTGCGCAAACCCAACGTGGACAAGCAGGCCGCGGTGCATGCCGTGCACTTCATTGCCCATGCCGACCACCCGCTGGACAGCGTACTGCCGCAGACCGACCGCGCTGTCTGGATGGGCCGCTACCGCAGCAGCGCAGACCCGCTGGCGCACTACGCAGCCATGGACGCGGATGCGGACATGGATGTGGGCGCAGACGCACAAGGTCCCCAGGCCGAACTGGCCACCGGCCTCGACCCGGTGGCCTCGCTGTGCGCGCAAACCACGGTGCCGGCGCATTCGGGCGTGAAGATCACCTTTGCCACCGCCGTGGCCGACAGCCGCGACGCGCTGGCGCTGCTGGTGGACCGCTACCGCCAGCCCGCCGCCATCGAGCGCTCGGTGCTGATGTCCACCACCTTCACCAGCGTGCGCATGCGCGAGATGGCGGTGACGCTGGAAGACCGCGCCGCCATCCAGCGCCTGACCACGCTGGTGGCGCTGCTACACACCCGCCCGGCGCCGCACACCGCCGCCGCTGCTGGTGATGCTGAGCTTGCCGCCTGCGACCGGCGCGCCCTGTGGCGCCTGGGCATTTCGGGCGAACGCCCGCTGGTGGTGGTGGAAGTGGGCGCGCCGCAGGGCATGCGGCTGGTGCGGTCGCTGGTGCAGGCGCTGCGCCTGTGGTCCTGGGGCGGCATGCCGTGCGACCTGGTGGTGCTCAACACCGAGCCGCGCTCGTACCTGATGCCGCTGCAGCTGGACCTGAAGGCCCTGCGCGAGCGCTACGCCAGCGAAACCGGCGCCAATGCGCCCAGCGCAGGCGGTCTGTATGTGCAGTTTGCCGACGACGTGAACCCGCCCGAGCGCGCCGTGCTGCGCCTGCTGGCGCGCGCCTACCTGCATGCCGATGGCCGCCCGCTGACCCAGCAGGTGCGCGCACTGGGCGAATGGCACGACGCTGCCCTGGACGAACGCCAGCTGCAGCCGCTGGCCAGCGCGCTGCCGGCGGTCCACCCGGCCCCGGTGCCGGGCCTGCCGCAGGGCCGGTTCGCGGGTGCTGCAGATGCCGACGCAGATGCAGACACAGATGCCGGCAGTTTCGGCTTCGAGGTGTCGGACCTGCAGCAGCCTGCGCGCCCGTGGATCAACGTGCTGGCCAACCCTGCATTCGGCTCGCACATTTCCGAGGCCGGCAGCGGCTACAGCTGGGCGGGCAACAGCCGCATGCACCAGCTCACGGTGTGGAGCAACGACCCGGTGTCCGACCCCGGCGGTGAAACCTTCTGGCTGCAGAACCTGCGCACCCGCGAGGTCTGGAACCTGGGCGCCGGCAGCGGGCGCGCGCGCACCGCCTACGCCATCACCTACCACCAGGGCGTGACCGAACTGCGCCACCGCCACGGCATGCTGGAAGTGACCGCCCGCTGGTGCGTGGACGCCGGCCAGTCGCTCAAACACGTGCACATTGCCGTGCACAACCACGGCAGCGAGGCCGTGCGCCTGCGCGTGCTGGGGGTGCTGGAATGGGTGATGGGCGCGCAGCGCCTGGACCGCCAGACCGTGCACACCAGCCACGCCACGCTGCGCAAAGCCGAAGGCACTGCCGCGCAGGACACCGATGTGCTGCTGGCCACGCAGCGCGACAACCAGGCCGGTTTTGGCGGCAGCACCGCCTTTGTGGTGGCGGGCCGCACTGGCGCGCCCGATGCATTGCTGGCCGACTGGACCTGCGACCGGCGCGAGCTGTTTGACAACCGCGGCCAGCGCGCCGTGCCCGACCACCTGGGCGCCCGCGCCGGCGCCGGGCTGGACCCCTGCGCTGCAGCGTCCGTGCTGCTGGACCTGCCGCCCGCGCGGGGCGCGCAATGCACCTTTGTGTTGGGCCACGCTTCCAGCCACGCCGAAGCACTGGTGCTGGCCGGTCGCTGCCTGGCCACCCCCGCTGCCGAGCGCGAAGCCGCCAGCCTGGCGCATTGGCGCAACCTGCTGGGCGCGGTGGTGGTGCGCACGCCCGATGCATTGTTTGACGCGCTCACCAACCACTGGTTTTTGTACCAGAGCGTGGCCTGCCGCCTGTGGGCGCGGGCCGGTTTCTACCAGGCGGGCGGTGCCTTCGGGTTCCGCGACCAGCTGCAGGACACCATGGCGCTGGCCACCACCGCGCCGCAACTGCTGCGCGAGCAGCTGCTGCGCAACGCCGAGCGCCAGTTTCCCGAAGGCGACGTGCAGCACTGGTGGCACCCGCCCAGCGGCGCCGGCGTGCGCACGCACTGCTCGGACGACCTGCTGTGGCTGGCCTATGGCGCGGTGCGCTACATCGATGTGACCGGCGACGCGGACGTGCTGGACGCGCAGGTGCCGTTCATCGAGGGCGCGCCCATTCCAGACGACGCCCAGGACGCCTATTACGAGCCTACGGTCAGCGCTGAATCGGCCAGCCTGTATGAACATTGCGCCCGAGCCATCGACCGCAGCTTGGTAGTGGGCGCACACGGCCTGCCGCTGATCGGCAGCGGCGACTGGAACGACGGCATGAGCCGCGTGGGCGACCAGGGCAAGGGCGAATCGGTGTGGCTGGCGCTGTTCCTGTGCCATGTGGTGGAGCACTTTGCCCCGCTGGCCCAGGCGCGGGGCGACAGCACCCGTGCACGGCAATGGGGCAGCGCCGCCGAGGGCTGGCGTGCCGCCGTGCAGCAGCATGCCTGGGACGGCGAATGGTTCAAGCGCGCCTTTTTTGACGACGGCACGCCGCTCGGCACGCACAGCGCGGAGGAATGCCGCATCGACCTGATTGCGCAGGCCTGGAGCGTGCTCTCGGGCGTGGCCACCCATGCGCAGCGCCAGCAGGCCATGGCATCGGCGGCGCGCTGGCTGGTGGACGAAGCGCATGGCCTGAACCGCCTGCTGGACCCGCCGCTGGTCCACCACCAGCCCAACGCCGGCTACATCCAGGCCTATCCGCCCGGCGTGCGAGAAAACGGTGGCCAGTATTCGCACGGCGCCACCTGGTGGCTGATGGCGCAGGCCGAACTGGGCGACGCCGAAGGCGCCTACCGCACCTTCACGCAGCTCAGCCCCGCGCACCGCAGCGCCGACCCGGTGCAGGGCGCGGTGTACGGGCTGGAGCCCTATGTGATGACCGCCGACGTGTACACGCACGCACCCTACACCGGGCGCGGCGGCTGGAGCTGGTACACCGGCTCGGCCGCCTGGATGCACCGCTGCGCTGTGGAATCCATCTGCGGCCTGCAGGTGCAGGGCCACCGGGTGCGCCTGCGGCCACAGCTGCCGGCGCACTGGCCCGGCATTGAGCTGACGCTGCGCCGCAATGGCCGCGTGCACGGGTTCTGCATCTGCCGCCCCGGCGCGCAGGATCTGCTGGACCAGGCCGAAACGCGTGGCGCCATACCATTGGCAGTCGGGGACTGGCTGGACCTGCAGGCGCTGCCTGAAAGTGGCGATGGCGATAGAGCAGAAGCGGCCGCTGCCGGCGCCGCTGCCGGCACCGGCGCGGGTTCAGAACCGGGCGTGTCCTGGCACCTGGTGGTGCTGGACACTGCGCCCGTGGATGCAGGCACAGCGCTGGCCGGCGCCTTGCCATAAGCAGGGTTCTGGCACGGTGGCCAAGGGGGACCAGGCCATTCGGGTTTGCTGCCTCGCTCTCCGGGGCAG
>JAGOCN010000114.1 GCA_017998735.1 Giesbergeria sp. | reverse complement strand
CCACAGCGCGGTACGTGAAGCGCGCCTGCTGCGCCAGCGCCCTTGGGATCTGGCCATGGTCAGCTGGGTGCCACTGCTGGGCGTGGCACTGCTGTGGTGGATTTTTTCTGCCGGGCTGGCGCAGCAACTGCCCATCGGCGTGCTGGACGAAGACCATTCGGCGCTGTCGCGCCAGATCACTCGCATGCTGGGTGCATCCCCCGGTCTGCGCGTCGCCGCCCAATACACCAGCGCCGCCGAAGCCGAGCAAGCCTTGCGCGCGGCACAGGTCTATGGCGTGGTGGCCCTTCCGCGCGGGCTGTCGCGCCAGGCCAAAACCGGCCAGGCCGCGCAGGTGGTGCTGTGGCACAACGCGCAGTTGGGCAGCCACTCGGGCATGGTGCAGCGCGACGTCCGGGCCGTGGTCGGCACGCTTTCGGCGGGCATCGAACTGGCGGTGCGCCACAAGCGGGGCCAAAGCGCCACCGCGGCGCTGGCCCGGCTCGAACCGGTGCAAACGCAGATGGTCACGCTGTTCAACGTGTCCACCAACTACGAGCAGTTTTTGGCGGCGGCGCTGATCCCGGCGCTGCTCCACATCCTGGCCATGACGGCCGGCGCCTGGAGCGTGGGCCGCGAACTGCGCGACCGCACCCTGGGCGAGTGGCTGGGCGCGCGGCCAGGCTGGCCCCACACCGCCGCTGCCCTGGTGGGCAAGCTGCTGTGGCCGTGGCTGAGCCTGAGCGGCATTGGCGTGCTGGCGCTGCTGGGCATCACCTGGGGGCGCGGCTGGCAGCCGCCGGGCAGCGTGGCCTGGGTGGCGCTGGGCCTGCTGGCGCTGGTGGCGGTGTCGATCGCCATGGGGGCGTTCATGGCGGCGCTCACGCGGTCGCTGCGCACAGCGCTGTCGGGAGCGGGATTTTTCTCGGCGCCGGCGTTTGCCTTCAGCGGCGTGGGCTTTCCACTGTCGGCCATGTCGGGCGGAGCGCGCACCTGGGCGCTGGCGATGCCGTTCACGCACTTCATTGCGCTGCAAGTTGGCCAATTGCAAATGGGTGCGCCACGCGCCACCAGCGCGCCCACGCTGGCCGCGCTGGCCGGCGCCGCCCTGCTGCTGGGCGCCCTGTCGGCCCTGCTGCTGCAACGCGCCAGCCAGCAGCCCGCCACCTGGGGAGGCCGCTGATGCGCTCCAACCCTGTGGCTGCAGTGTGGCGCGCCTGGGGTCAGGCGCTGCGGGCGCTGGCAGCCGACAAGGGCGTGCTGCTGCTGCTCGTGGGCGCGCCGCTGCTCTACAGCGTGTTCTACCCCTGGTTTTACAACACCGAAGCGGTCACCCGCGTGCCGGTGGCGGTGGTGGACCTGGACCATTCGCGCCTGTCACGCCAGATCACGCGCTTTGCCCAGGCCAGCCCGCGCATTGAGGTGCGCTGGGTGGCGGGCAACGAACACGCCGCGCAGCAAGCGCTGTGGCGCGGCGAGATCCAGGGCTATGCCGTGCTGCCCGCCGACCTGCAGCGCAGCGTGGCGCGCAGCAGCGCCGCCGTGGTCAGTGTGCAGGCCAATGGCGCCTATGCGCTCATCAACAAGGCCGTGCTGACTGGCTTTGCCGAAGCCGTGGGCACCGTTTCGGCCGGCATTGAAATCCGCAAGCTGCAGGCCTCGGGCCTGGGTGCCACGCAAGCGGCCAACGCGCGCAGCCCGCTGCAGGTGCAGATGGTGGCGCTGTTCAACCCGGCCGAAGGCTATGGCAGCTTTGTCGTGCCCGCCGTGGCCCTGCTGATCCTGCAACAAACCCTGCTGATGGGCGTGGCGCTGCGGGTGGGCACCTGGGTGGAGCGCGGCCAG
Source organism: Giesbergeria sp. (assembly GCA_017998735.1). Taxonomy (GTDB): domain Bacteria; phylum Pseudomonadota; class Gammaproteobacteria; order Burkholderiales; family Burkholderiaceae_C; genus Simplicispira. The sequence continues at coordinate 4,371 of JAGOCN010000114.1, read as the reverse complement.
CACCGCGCCAGCGCCAGCACCTGGCTGGGCCGCCTGCTGGCGTTCAGCAGCGCCGGCCTGCTCAGCGGCGCGTATTACTTTGGCTGGATCTTCTGGTTCAACGACTACCCGCGCGGCGGCAACCCGTTGGGCGCCCTGGTGCTGCTGGTGCTGTACGTGCCGGCGGTGGCCGCGCTGGGCGCGCTGCTGGGCCTGTGGTTTGGCAACCGCGAACGCGCGCTGCAGGTGCTGCTGTTCACCTCGCTTCCGCTGGTGTTCATGGCCGGGTTTTCATGGCCCTCCGAAGGCTTGCCCGAGGCGCTGCAGTGGGCGCGCTGGCTGTCGCCCAGCACCGCAGGCATCCAGGCATCGCTGCGGCTGAACCAGCTGGGCGCGCCCCTGGCGGCGGCTGCGCCGCAGCTGGCGGTGCTGGCCGGCATTTTCTGCAGCGCCACGGCGGCACTGCTGCTGTGTGCCCGGCCCGTGCAAAGGCCGCCCCGGCCTACGGGTGGCACTGAACCCGCACCCCTCCCGAGCGCCCAGGCTGCCGACTTTTAGAACGTGTTCAAGATCTCAGGGGTACGCCAGATGCGCCAGATGCGTGCTGGCCGGTGTGTCGGGCAGCAGGCAGGCTTTGCCGGTGCGCCAACAGTGTCCGTTCTCGCGCCAATAGGCGCCGTGGCTCAGGCAGCCGGTCTGGCAAATCACCAAATCGGCCGCGGCCAGGCTGGCCTCCAGCAAGGCCAGTGTGCCGGGAACCATGCTGGCTTGTGCGATGCAGGGTGACAGAGGCGGCGCATTCACCCACGCCATCGCCGACACCTGCACGATGGCCGCAGCGCGCAGACGCAGCACCTGCGCCTGCAACTGCGCTATTTCAGCCCGTTGCTGCGCCATTGCGCGACTGCAACGCTCCTGCACCGCCGCGTACTCGCGGCACAAGGCACGGTGCTCTGCGGGCAAAGGATTGGCAAGAAGGCAGGGAGTAAACGTAGGCATGGACACAGGCAGATCAATGGTGTTTGGCAGCAGTTTAAATGAGAATGATTTTTATTTGAATAACCTTTTTCACGGTTGCCACATCTTCATGCCTGCCACTGCCACTGCCACTGCTCTGTCACGCGCCTTCAGGCCCTTGCTGCTCATGCCATGGCCAAAGCAGCAGTGTGAGTGGGTGCGGTGGCGCTGAAGGTCTCGCTGTAGCCGCGGCCATTGAGCTTGAAAACCGCCACCACCTGCACCAGATCAGCGGCCTGGCTGCTCAGGCTGCTGGCCGCCGCCGCCATTTCTTCCACCAAGGCAGCGTTTTGCTGGGTCACCTGGTCCATTTGCTGCACTGCTTCGCCCACCTGGCCCACGCCCAGCGCCTGCTCGGTGCTGGCGGCACTGATCTCGCCCATCAAATCCGTCACCCGCCTGATGGCGGCCACCACTTCGGTCATGGTGGCACCGGCCCGATCGACCAGCGCCGAGCCTTGCTCCACCCGCTCGACGCTGCTGTGGATCAGGCTCTTGATTTCTTTGGCAGCCTCGGCAGAGCGCCCTGCCAGGTTTCGCACCTCGGACGCCACCACCGCAAAGCCGCGCCCCTGCTCACCCGCCCGGGCCGCTTCCACCGCTGCATTGAGCGCCAAGATGTTGGTCTGAAATGCAATGTCGTCGATCACGCCGATGATGTCGCTGATCTTGTGACTGGACTCGTTGATGCCTTTCATGGTCTGCACGACCTCGCCGATCACTGCGCCGCCTTGCATGGCCACGTTCGAAGCATTCATTGCCAGCTGGTTGGCCTGGCGTGCGCTGTCGGCGTTTTGCTGCACGGTGGACGACAACTGCTCCATGCTGGCGGCGGTTTCTTCCAGGGCACTGGCCTGCTGCTCGGTGCGGGCACTGAGGTCATGGTTTCCCTGGGCAATTTCGGCACTGGCCGTGGAGACCGACTCCGAGCCATTGCGCACGTTCGACACCACCTCCACCAAACTGTCCTGCATGGCTTGCAGGGCCTGCAACAGAATCGCCACTTCGCGCAGCCCTCGCACCACCACCGGAGTGCTCAAATCGCCTTTTGCCATGGCGTTGGCGCTGAGAATGGCTTGCTGCAACGACGACGCAATTTGCTGGTACACGTACCAGAACACCAGCAGCAGCATCACCAGCAAACCTGCCGCCAAGGCGCTTACGCCATAGAACCAGCGGGTCTTGACAGCTTCGGCTGCGGCAATCTCGCCCAAGGTGCGCTGGTCCAGCAGGGTCAGAAATTCGTCCACCGGCTTCATGATCTGCGCCTTGACAGCGTGGTAATTCTGGTCATGCACCATGGCGCGGGCACGGGTGCGGGCGGCGTCTGCGCCCACAGTCAAGTCATCACCGCTTTGGCTTGCAACCCTTGCAGCATTGACCAGTTCCATGGCGGCAGTCTCGATTTTTACCAGCCCGTTGGAAAGCGCTTCGGCTTGCGCCAGTTTGTCCAGTTCTGCAGCACTGAAACCCGCCTGCTTCATCAGATCCTTCAATGCCACGGCACGGTCTGTACCTCTGCCAGCGTCTGTGTCTGCAGCGCGAAAGTCCCAGTAAATTTTTTCATACCCTTTGGGCCGCGGCTTGTCACCGTTGCGGATGTCTATAACTTCCTGGTACTGCGCTTGCCACTTGGGCTCGCCCGTAACCACATAGGTGCGCACCAGCCGCGTCAGGTCGTCCGAACTCTGGCGCATTTCATCGGCAAGCAGGTAAGAGACCTGCCTCGATTCGTTGGAATCAGAGACAGCTTCAGACGCTGCACCCAGGCGCTCAATGCCCCATGACAACAGCACCACCAACACCGCAACAACTGCCAGTGCGGCACTGAACAAGAACTTGATGCTGAAGGATCGCATGATTGTTTCAAAAAGTTTCAACAACCTGTTATCGGCGAAGCAAACACAACATGAACAGGTATTTGGATGCGATGCACCTTTGCTGACCGCTGGATTGCCCAAAAAATGGGCACCCCAAGGGTTGCGTATGGTTATTTAGCGGCGCGTCTTGAAAGCGCGCAGCAGGCTCAAGGGTGCGGCCGCAGCACCATGCGGTCGCGCTGCAACTGCACTTCAAAGTGCTGCAGAAAGTTTTGCCCCAGCAGCGCGTCGTTCACGTTCTGGCCGCTGTAGCCCACGCCCACGGTCAAGCCGGTCACCACAAAGGACTGCACCGCCACCGACTGCGCCTGCACCACGCGGCCCTGCCGCACGCCATTGGCCGTTTGAAATTGTGTCGCCCGACCGCCTGCCAGACCGGCGCGCTGCGCCAGCGCTTCGGTCACCACCACCAGGCTGGCGCCGGTGTCGACCAGAAAGCGCACCGGCTGCCCGTTGATGCTGCCCGCCACGTGAAAATGCCCGTCGCTGCCGCGTGGAATGACCAGTGCGCCATCGGCGGTCTGCACTGCAGCACGCGGCTGGCGCACCCGGTCCATCACCAGGTACAGAGCGACCATCACCACCAGCCAGAACGCCACGATGGCGAGCGTGTTCCAGCGCAGGGAGGAGCGTGTGCTGCTGGCGGTGCGCTGCGTCTGGCGCTCAGGCATGGAGGGTTTCACAGGTTGGGGTGCGCATTGGCACCAGAGACAGTTTCAGCATGGAAAAAATGGCATGAACCCGCCCGTTCCAGCTAGCAAATGGCCTGTGGCCGGGTGGCCACAAGGTGCCCCAGCGCTGACTGCAAGTCCTCAAAGTCCAGCACCTCGCCCAGGCTGCCATCGTCGTTCACCCAGCGCATCCGCTGGTTTCCGTCGGGAGTCAGAAACAGCACCTTGCCGTAGCTGGCAGGAAAGTGCCGGGCCTTGCGTGCGGCGTCCTTGGTGTCGTCCTTGGCGTTCAGCGCGGCGTCGCGGGCAATCGCGTCCGACTCCCAGTACAGCCCGAGTTTTTGCCGCGTCAACTGCTCCACCAGCAGGCGGCGCAGTTGTTCGGCATTGAGGTGCTGGAGGCTTTCAAGCAGGCTGGTGCTGGTGCTGGCGCTGGTGGCATGGGTGGTCGTCATACATTAAAAATCAAAATTGATAGCTGCCAGCGCAAGCTGGGCGTGCGCTGGAGGCCTGAAAGGCTTTTATTTTCGCCACACCGGTTCTAGGCCAGCAACTGGCACATCCAAATTCAGGCGAACGGCTGCTCTGTGGCAGTCAAGTCTTGTGGTTCAGCGCGCGGATCATGGCATCGCGCAAGATGGCGTTCATCTTGGTCTGGTAGCCCTTGCCCTGGCCTTTGAGCCATGCCAGCACGTCGGAATCAACCCGCACCGTCGTTGATGTCTTGGTAGGTTTGTAAAACGGGTTCTGTACGGCGTTCTTCCAGAACGCACCGTCCAGCGGCGCAATGTCGCTGTGGTCAATGGCACTTTCCGGCATCGCGG
>JAGOCN010000113.1 GCA_017998735.1 Giesbergeria sp. | reverse complement strand
TGGTGGTGCCTGCTGACGCACCAGACAAGCCCCAGGGCAAGCGGGTTTCTGAAGTCGGTGGTGCCGTGCTGGAATACCTGCGCACCCAACCCGCAGGCAAGAAGAAGCGCGATGTGGTGGAACATTTCCAACCGCTGTACGACAAAAGCGCCGTTTACCGTGAGCTCAAAAAGCTGGTGGTGGCAGGGCAGGTGCTGGAGTGCATAGGCATTGTTACCGCCCATGTGGAGGTGCGAAATGGTGCGAAATAGTGCAAACACCAATCCGCACCGCCGGGCAGAAAAGGTGCAGATAGGTGCAGCACCCTATAGGGGTGCACCAATCCGCACCTGCCCCGCACCTACTGCTGGCACTGACTTGCTGGGGGATGAAATACAGACCCCACGCACCAACAGCCGCCCCGAAGCCGCCGCCCTGGTGGAAGTGCTGAAGGCGCTTCGCACGCATCCCGCCGTGGCATGGGCTGAACGCATGAACTCAGGCGCTGCAAAGGTGGGGGGCCGCTTCATTCGCTTTGGCTGGCCGGGCTGCCCTGACGTGCTGGGGCAGTTGAAGGATGGCCGCCTGCTGGGTGTGGAAGTGAAAGCCCAGGCCGGACGCCTGCGACCTGAGCAAGCCGTATTCCTTGAACGCATCCGCTGCGCTGGTGGCATGGCCTTTGTGGCGCGTGACCTGCGCGATGTGATGCGCGAACTACACAGCCCGCACGACAACTGAAAAAGCAGAATAGGAACACCGCCAATGGCCACAAGAAAACCGCCCGCCGCTGCATGGAAACCGGGGCAGTCTGGCAACCCGAAGGGCCGCCCACCTGGTGCTGGCGAAGTGGCAAAACTGCGCGCCGCCATTGCAGGCCAAGTGCCCGCCATCCTGCAAAGTCTGACCGCCGCCGCGCTGGCAGGCGATGTGCAGGCCGCACGCCTGCTGCTGGAACGCACGCTGCCCGCATTGAAGCCTGCCGAGCAAGCCCAGGCGCTGCACCTGCCCGATGGCACCCTGACAGCCCAGGGCCGCGCCGTGCTGGCTGCTGTGTCTGCTGGTGAGCTGGCACCCGGGCAAGGCGCTGCGCTGCTGGGTGCTATCGGCACGCTGGCGCGTGTGGCTGAAGTGGACGAACTGGCGCGCCGCATCGAGGCGCTGGAGGGCAAACATGCTGCGACTGAATGAGCGCCTGGCACGATTGGAACAGCGCCAGCACCGCACCCATGGCCCATGCACGTTCGACAGCGCAGAAGCTGCCCGGGCCGCCGGGGTGCGTGGTGGCTGGCTGCATATCGGTGCAACGATGGATGCGGGCGAATGGGCCGCTGCTGCCAAGGCGCAACAGGCCGAACTGTGCGAGGTAATGCATGGCAACGCTTAACGCCCGCCTGCTGGCGCTGGAGACCAGCACCAACACCGCGCCCATGCAAACCCTGCGCATTGATACCGCACCGACACCCGAGCAACAGGCCACGATTGACCATTGCACCCGCACGGGCCGCCGCCTATTTGTCTATTGCAACAGCACTTCAGCGGCATGGACGCCCGGCCTGCCCGGCACGCCGCCATGGGAGGTGCAGCATGGCACGCTTTGAATGCAGGCTGCTGGCGCTGGAACGCACGCACAAGCCCCCAGCACGCTACGCCTTGCCCCTGCCCCCAGGTGGGCGCCGCCTGCCCATGCTGGTGCTGCGCAGCGCCAGCGAACAGACCGAACTGGCTGCTGTGCGCGCCAGTGGCCGCGTGGCTGAACTCGACACACCCGAAGGCAATGCGAGGTTTCTAGGATGACCGCGCTGCACCGCCGATTGCTGGTGCTGGAGGCTGCAGGCAAGGTGCCGTTGCCACCACTGCCCGCGCTGGTGATACGCCCAGGCCAAGACGCACAAGCCGAACGAGCCGCATTCATTGCCCTGCATGGCAGGCCGCCCGCGATATGCCTTGAGGTCAAATTTGTTCAACCGCGCCCGGCAGAAGAAGAATGATTCTCTGCAGCCGCCATGGTGGCGCTGCGCCTGGCCTGCCGCCCGTGAGCAAAAGGTACTCCTGGCGCCTTTTGAATCCGCACGGGGCGCAGACGCGCAAATCCAGAGTTTTCTGCAGCGCCCTGGCTGTTGTTTTTGTTGCTCTGAGCTGCACCGTTGCCTGGTGCGCAAAAGTCGGTACGCAGGCTTGGTGCGCAGGGTTTGGCTGTCTGCAGCACCAGCACGGTAAAGGCATTGCAAGGCAAGGGGGGGTGGCTCCAAAGTCTGCCGACCCCTGCCCTTGGAAACCACCCTGCTTGCCACGCGCAGAAAAAACCCCCCATGAAGAAAACAATCAAGACGGTGAACGGCTGGGGAGGGCGCAGGAAAGGTGCAGGAAGGCCCGCAGGCACGCGCAACAAGCCCCGGCTGATACATGGCCTGCCTGAAACAGACGACCCGCTTCAATGGCTGCTGGCGCTGATGGCCCATGAAGGTGCCACGCTGCGCCAGCGCATGGCTGCTGCCAAGGTGCTGCTGCCGTACTGCCATGCCATGCCTTGAAGAAATCGCCAGCAACCGAGCGCCCTAGACCGACCTGCACCCTTCGCTTTATCGCAAGCTGCTTAAAAAAGAGGTGGCGCTGGACTTTTGGGTGGGCGGCTGGAGGCAGTTCTCAGATGTGAGCAGAGCGGGTAGCGATTACTGAGTGCCTGCTGGGCAGCGGTGAAAACGCCCCAAAGGGGAGACACTTTTCTTTTTGACGGTACTTTTGACGGTACTTTTTGAAATTTCAAATATGAAACCTAGCATCCATGCGGGTTTCAGGCCTTTTTTCGATTCCCTGCGACGACCATTTGGTGGTTTCACACCACCTCACACAGCATCAAAACCCGCTTGGCCTGTAGCTACAGCGGGTTTTTTTTGCCTCACGTTCTGCCACGGCAGACCACGGCATACCGTTGCTTCGGCGGCACTTTTGACGGTACTTTTCAGAAGCGGCAGGCGTAACAAAGCCAGGTCGAACGCCTTCGCCTGCACTGAAAAATAAGGATCAAAACAGACTGCAGCGCACGTCCAGCCTGCGCCAGCAGCTACTGTATACATAGCAAACTCTGGTGTTGCCAGTCTGCTGACACCGGTCAAACCAGCCACCTGCAAGCCGATTTCCGCAGGCAGCACCCTGCCCCTCCCTTTGGCATCCATTGCCCGCACCAGACAGGGGTGACATTCAATCCGCCCGGTCTTGCCGATCTGCCCCGCTGCCTTTCTGCAGTGGCTTGCTGAAGCAGACCCTCTCACCGTGCCTTGATTTGCCTGCAAGCTTCTGTGCAATGGGTGCATTGCTGCAAGCGCAGTGCGCCTACAAGGGGCTGGCACAAGACCGCATAGCCTTGGTGTTTTTACAGGAGCTTCTTCCATGACCAGTGCCCACAACACTTCTGCTTCCGCAGGCATCACCCCTGACCGCATCAACCCCCATTCCAGCGCTGAAGTGACCGAATGGGCCAAAAAACTGGATGTCACCGAAAGCCAGGTGATCGACGCGGTTGCCGCCGTCGGCGAACTGGCCACCGATGTGGAAATGCACCTCAAGGGCACCCGCAGCACCACCAACAGCGACCGCGTGGAAGAACTGAAGCGCTCCTGAGCAACCCTGCGGACTCCAAGCCGTTCCGCAGTATCTGCATTGCAGAACGGTTTTCAAGGCAAACGCTGCTTGTTGCGCTGATTCATTTGCTGGTGCGACCGGGCGCTTGCCGGTCTTTGGCCTGTGGTTAAGAAGAGTCTCTGCCAGTTGCCAACTGCCAGGTTGCAAGCCTGCAAACCAGATTCGCCTCCAATAAAAAAAACCGCCTGGCTTGCACCAGGCGGCTTTTTCATTGTTTGCGCAAAGCCCTGGTCAGGGCTCAGTGCTCAGGGCTTTTTGGTGATGGTGTCGACGGCATCCTTGACGTCGCCGACCTTCTTTTGCACGGCGCCAGACACCTGATCGGCCCTGCCTTCGGCTTCCAGGCTCTCGTTGCCCACCAGCTTGCCGGCGGCTTCTTTCACATTGCCCTTGGCTTTTTCCAGAGTGCCCTTGACTTGGTCTTCGTTCATTGCTTTTCCTTGAGGGGGTGGCATGCCACCGCTGTTGACGCCAATGGGGCGCCGCCTTTGTCCAGCCAGCGCTCCGTGTTGCAGATGCGGTGGTGTGAACTGGTCAGGCACCCATGATGGCCAGCTTTCTGGCCCGGCTGTGTGGGACTGCATCCCAATCAAGGCGCTGATTTATGGAAGGGTCTGGAAAGGCAGTGTGCAGTCAGGCGCAGCCTGCGGAGAAAAACAGGCATGCACCTGTTTTCCATATCTGTCTGCTTGAACTGAGAGCACAGAAACTGCGCTCTTGTCCTGCCGCAACGCGGGCATGAACAGAAGGATTGGCCGTTCCCGGTCTGGCACCATGCCCTGTTTGAGGAATTCACAATGCCTTCTTCTTTGAGCCAGCGCTACCTTGCCGCCCTTTCGCAACTGAGCCAGTTCCAGTGCGCCGTGCAGGACGGCAACCCCGCCACCCTGACACATGCCTTGACAGGCGTGCAGGTGTCGGCTGAAACCGGCAATGGAGCACCTGCCTCTGAAAATGGCGGCCGGCTGCGGCTGACTTTTGCAGGCGGGCATTCCATAGACGTGGTGGCGGCCCGGTACCTGGAACTGCAGCTGGCCGAGGACGCTGCCCACCGCATGCACGCGGTGCACGAAGGCAGCGGGGAAATCCACCGCCGGGCAGCGCAGACCTGGGAGCGGCTGCGCGAAGAGCACAACCTGGGCGACTGACCGCGGCCTTGCTGCGCTGACCAGCGTTGGCATGCGGGCGCGAAAGCGCCCGGCGCCCAATGCTCAATGCTCAATGCCGGAAGTGCCGCACGCCGGTGAACACCATCGCCACGCCGCGCGCGTTGGCAGCGTCGATCACTTCCTGGTCGCGCATCGAGCCGCCGGGCTGGATCACGCAGGTGGCGCCTGCGTCCACCACCACGTCCAAGCCATCGCGAAACGGAAAAAAGGCGTCGCTGGCCACCGCCGTGCCTTGCAGCGACAGCTGGGCGGCTTCGGCCTTGATGGAAGCGATGCGGGCCGAGTCCAGCCGGCTCATCTGGCCGGCGCCCACACCCATGGTCATGCCGCCCTTGCAAAACACGATGGCGTTGGACTTGACGAACTTGGCCACATTCCAGGCAAACAGCAGGTCCTGCAGCTCTTCGGGCGTGGGCTGGCGGGTGGTGACGACCTTCAGGTCGGCCAGCTGCAGTGTGTGGTTGTCCGCCGTCTGCAGCAGCATGCCGGAGCCGATGCGCTTGGATTCAATGGCGTTGCGGCCGTTGTCCCAGTCGGTTTCGCCGCCAGCCGGCAGGGCGATTTTCATCAAGCGCACATTCACCTTGGCCTTGAAGATCTCCAGCGCCTCGGCGCTGAATTCCGGCGCCATCAGCACTTCGACAAACTGTTTGGACACCGCTTCGGCAGCGGCCTTGTCCACCGGTCGGTTGAAGGCAATGATGCCGCCGAACGCGCTGGTGGGGTCGGTCTGGAAGGCCTTGGCATACGCCTCATGCGCGTCCTTGCCCACGGCCACGCCGCAGGGGTTGGCGTGCTTGACGATGACGCAGGCGGATTCCGTGAAGCTCTTGACGCACTCCCACGCTGCATCGGCATCGGCAATGTTGTTGTAGCTCAGCTCTTTGCCCTGCAGCTGCGCGCCCGTGGCCAGCGAGCCGGGCGCGGGGTGCAGGTCGCGGTACCAGGCGGCCTGCTGGTGGGCGTTTTCTCCATAGCGCAGGTCTTGCACCTTGGTGAAGTGGCCGTTCGACTGGCCGCCAAACACCGCGCGCTCGGGCACATAGCTGTCGCCCACCTGCTCGGCGTCAAAGGTGACGCTGGAGAGGTAGTCGCTGATCGCGCCGTCGTACTGCGCAATGCGGTTGAAGGCAGCCACCGACAGGGCAAAGCGCAGTTTGTTTGACAGCTTGCCAGCGCTTTTCAATTCGGCCAGTACAGCGCCGTACTGGTCGGCTGACGTCACCACGCCCACGTCCTGCCAGTTCTTGGCGGCGCTGCGCACCATGGCGGGGCCGCCAATGTCGATGTTTTCTATCGCGTCCGCCAGCGTGCAGCCGGGCTTGGCCACCGTCGCTTCAAACGGGTACAGGTTGACCACCAGCAGGTCGATGGTGTCAATGCCGTGCTCTTGCAGCGCGGCCATGTGCGCGGGCAGGTCGCGCCGTGCCA
>JAGOCN010000112.1 GCA_017998735.1 Giesbergeria sp. | reverse complement strand
AAGGCAGGCGCCGGTCACTGCGCCGTGGCGGAAGCAGCGCCTGCAAAAGGCAAGGCTTCGGCCGCCAAATTTGGCTGCTGGCTGCTGGCTGCTGGCTGCTGGCTGCTGGCTGCTGGCTGCTGGCTGCCAGATCGCTATCAAAAAAGGAGCTGCTGGCGCAATCCCCGCCTGCGCTGAAGGCCTGAAACACCCTTGTTTCAGACTGCCGCAAACGGCCACCCCGGACACTCAGAGCATGTGCTCCAGAAACGCCCGTGTGCGCGCATGCTGCGGGCAGGCAAAGAAGTCGCGCGCCGGCTGTGCTTCGATCAGTTCGCCCTGGTCCATGAACACCACGGTGCTGGCCACTTCCCGGGCAAAGCCCATTTCGTGCGTGACGACCAGCATGGTCATGCGCTCGTCGGCCAGCTGGCGCATGGTGCGCAGCACCTCGCCGGTCAGCTCGGGGTCGAGCGCCGAAGTCGGCTCGTCAAACAGCATGATGTCCGGCTCCATGGCCAGCGCCCGGGCAATGGCGACGCGCTGCTTTTGCCCGCCCGACAGGCGCGCCGGGTAGCTGTGCGCCTTGTCGGCCAGGCCCACCTTGGCCAGCAGCGCCTGCGCCTTGGGAATGGCCTCGGCGGCGGCCATTTTCTTCACCACCACCGGCGCCTCGATCACGTTTTGCAGCACCGTCAGGTGCGGAAACAGATTGAAGTGCTGGAACACCATGCCCATCTTGCGGCAGATGCGGCGCACCTCGCGCTCGGGCGCGTAGCTGCAGCGGCCCTGCGCGTCGGTGCTGGCCAGTGTTTCGCCCTCGATGGCGATGCGGCCCTGGTCAATGGTTTCCAGGTGGTTCAAGCAGCGCAGAAAAGTGCTTTTGCCCGAGCCGGAAGGGCCGATGACCGCCACCACCTCGCCCTGGTCCAGCCGCAGCGAGACGTTTTTCAGTACCTGCAGGCTGCCAAAGCGCTTGCACAGACCTTCTGCGTCGATCATGGCGGCAGGCAGGGTGCCGGTTTCAGGCGTCGTGGCGGGCATAGCGTTTCTCCAGGGTCTGGAAGCCCCAGGTCAGCACCAGGGTCATGGTCAGGTAGAAGGCAGCGGCCACGATGAACGGCGTGGTGGTGAAGTCGCGCTGCACGATGCCGCGCGCCGCGCGCAGCAGGTCGTTCAGCGCCAGCACGTAAATCAGCGAGGTGTCCTTGACCAGCGTGATGGTCTCGTTGCTCATGGGCGGCAGGATGCGGCGCACCATCTGCGGCAGCACGATGCGGCGCATGGTCTGGCCGTAGGTCATGCCCAGCACGCGGGCGGCCTCGTACTGGCCCTTGTCAATCGACTGGATGCCGGCGCGGAAAATCTCGGCAAAGTAGGCCGCGTAGTTGAGCGCAAAGGCCAGCACCGCTGCCGGAAAGTCGGGCAGCCGCACGCCGATGACGGGCACAAACGGCAGCGCAAAGTAGATGAACAGCATCTGCAGCATCAGCGGCGTGCCGCGCATCAGCCAGATGTAGCCGTTGACCAGCACCCCCAGCGCCGGCCAGCGCGACAGCCGCGCCAGCGCCAGCACCAGGCCCAGCGGCACCGCCAGCGCCAGAGTAATGAAGAAAAGCCGGAGCGTCACCGTGGCGCCCTGCCACAGCGGCGCCACCATTGAAAGCGCGTAGTCCATACGGATCGATTGTCTTTAAAGCGGTTTGGGGCTGACTGGCGGCTGGACACAAGGCCAAAAGCACTGTGTCCCTGGCCGGCCTGGATTTTCAGGTCAAAAGTGCTTCAAACGCATGTGCAGCTTGCGCCAAAAGCTCATCTTTTGATAGCAAATGAACCCAGAAGGGACCCTGCCCGCACAGTGCCTTGAACGCAAAACACCGGCAGACCGCACCGGGGCGGCGCAGCCGGCGTGCGCAGGCAGGCTGCAGCCTGCGGGTGTTCAGCTTACTTGGTCACGTCCTTGCCAAACCACTGGGTGGCAATTTTGGCGGCGCTGCCGTCCTGCTTCATCTCGTCCAGCGCCTTGTCCAGGCGGGCATTGAGGTCGGTGTCGTCCTTGCGCACGCCCACGCCATAGTCTTCGGTGCCAAAGTGCTCGTCGATGATGGCGTAGTCGGCCGGCTTCTTGGCCACGTAGTAGCGACCCACCACCTCATCGACCACCACCGCGTCCAGGCGGCCAGTGGTCAGGTCCATCAGCGCGGTCACGTTGTCGCCAAAGGTTTTGAGCTGCTTGAACGACTTGAAGACGGCGTCGTCCTTCTTCACCGCGTCCACCGCGCTGCTGCCATCCTGCGCACCCACCACCTTGTCCGCCAGGTCGGCCTTGGTCTTGATGGGCGAGTTGGCCGGCACCACGACGATCTGGTGGTTTTCCATGTAGGGCGCGGTGAAACCGATGTTCTTCTTGCGCTCTTCGGTGATGGTCAGTCCGTTCCACAGCACATCAACCCGCTTGCCGGCCAGCTCGGCCTCCTTGGCGCTCCAGTCGATGGTCTTGAACTCGATGTCGGTGCCCATGCGCCTGGCCGCTTCGCGCGCCATGTCGATGTCAAAGCCGACCAGCTCGTTTTTCTCGTCGCGGAAACCCATCGGCGGAAAGTTGTCGTCCAGGCCGACCACGATCTTGGTCAGCGCCGGCGGCGCGGCAGCGGGCGCGGCGGCCTGCGAGGCAGGCTCCTGCTTGCTGCAGGCGGCCAGCAGCACACCCAGGGACAACAGCGCAACGGCGGCGACTTTTTTCATGGCGGGGAAATCCAGGTTGATTGAAAAGAGGCTTGGAAAAAGCGAATGCGGGAGCGTGGCAGCAAGGCTTTTCACCTTGCGACACCGCCCCCCAAAACTCGCCATTGTCCTTGATTCACCCGCCGCACTGTCCAGTGCCCGGCCTGGGGGCGCCGGGCAAAAGCCATTTTCAGCGCGGCAGGTCGCTGGCGCCCATCAAAAATTCATCGACGGAGCGGGCTGCCTGGCGGCCTTCGCGAATTGCCCACACCACCAGGCTTTGCCCGCGCCGGATGTCGCCGGCAGCAAACACCTTGGGCACATTGGTGGCATAGCCGCCAATGAAGTCCACCGTGGCGCGGGCGTTGCCGCGCGCGTCCTTGTCCACGCCAAAGGCGTCCAGCACCGGGGCCACCGGGCTGACAAAGCCCATCGCCAGCAGTACCAGGTCGGCCGGATGGTGCTGTTCGGTGCCGGGCACTTCGGTCAGCCGGCCGTCCTTGAATTCCACCTGCGCGGTGGTCAGTCCTTTGAGCCTGCCGCGCTCGCCGGTAAAGGCCTTGGTGGAGATGGCAAAGGCGCGCGTGCAGCCTTCCTGGTGGCTGGAGCTGGTGCGCAGCTTGAGCGGCCAGTAGGGCCAGGTCAGCGGCCGGTCTTCCTCCTCGGGCGGTTGCGGCATGACCTCGAACTGCGTCACGCTGGCGGCGCCATGGCGGTTGCTGGTGCCCACGCAGTCGCTGCCGGTGTCGCCGCCCCCAATCACGATGACATGCTTGCCAGCGGCAGACAGCTGGCCCTTGACCTTGTCGCCGGCGTTGACCTTGTTCTGCTGCGGCAGAAACTCCATCGCGAAATGCACCCCCGAGAGATCCCGCCCAGGCACCGGCAGGTCGCGCGACTGCTCGGCGCCGCCGGCCAGCAGCACGGCGTCAAAGTCCTGCTGCAATTGCTCGGGCGTGATGGTTTCCTTGGCCCAATTGGTGACCTTGGAGTCCTTGCCCAGACCGTCCTGTGCGCTTCCCACAAACACGCCGGTGCGAAACACCACGCCTTCGGCCTCCATCTGCGCCACGCGCCGGTCGATGTGGATTTTTTCCATCTTGAAGTCGGGGATGCCATAGCGCAGCAGGCCGCCGATGCGGTCGTTCTTCTCGAACACGGTCACGCTGTGGCCGGCGCGCGTCAGCTGCTGCGCCGCCGCCATGCCGGCCGGGCCGGAACCCACCACTGCCACACGCTTGCCGGTCTGGTGGCGTGCCATTTGGGGTTGCACCCAGCCATGCTCCCAGGCGCGGTCAATGATGGCGTGCTCGATGCTCTTGATGCCCACCGGGTCGTCGTTCACGTTCAGCACGCAGGCGGCCTCGCAGGGCGCGGGGCAGATGCGGCCGGTGAACTCGGGGAAGTTGTTGGTCGAGTCGAGCACCGCAAAGGCGCTCTTCCAGTCCTGCTGGTACACGAGGTCGTTGAAGTCCGGAATGATGTTGTTCACCGGGCAGCCGCTGTTGCAGAACGGCGTGCCGCAGTCCATGCAGCGCGCTGCCTGCTGCTGCGCCTGCGTGTCGTCCAGGCCGATGACGAATTCCTGGTAGGTTTTGAGGCGTTCGGGCACGGGGCGGTAGCCCTCCTCGATGCGGCCGAATTCCATGAAGCCGGTGGTCTTTCCCATGGTTTTTTTGTCCTTGTAGATGCGGTGCGGTGCTGTGTTGTATGGCGTGTCTGTGGCGATGACCTTGGTGTCACTTGGCCGTGTACGCTATCTTTTCAGGAGCTGCTACCGCAGGTGTGGCGGCCTCTTCCAGCACCTTTCGTTCATATATCTCAGACAGGGCACGCTTGTACTCGGTCGGGAACACCTTGACGAATTTGCTGCGCGACGCGGCCCAGTGGTCCAGCAGTTCGCGCGCACGCCGGCTGCCGGTCCAGCGGTGGTGGTCTTCCAGCAGCTTTTTCAGCAGCGCCTCGTCGGTCTGGCCCTGGTGCCAGGTGGCACGTGGCTGGGTGGCGGCCTGCTCGTCGCTGGGCATGATGCGTTCCAGCGCCACCATGGCCATGTTGCAGCGCGTGTCGAAATGGCCGTCGTCGTTGTAGACATAGGCCACGCCGCCGCTCATGCCGGCGGCAAAGTTGCGCCCGGTGGCGCCCAGCACCACCACGGTGCCGCCGGTCATGTACTCGCAGCCGTGGTCGCCCGTGCCCTCGACCACCGCCGTGGCGCCCGACAGGCGCACGGCAAAGCGTTCGCCCGCCACGCCGCTGAAAAACGCCTGCCCGCTGGTGGCGCCGTACAGCACGGTGTTGCCGACAATGGTGTTGCTGGCCGCATCGCCGCGAAAGTCCAGGCTGGGCCGCACCACGATGCGCCCGCCCGACAGCCCCTTGCCGGTGTAGTCGTTGGCGTCGCCAATCAGGCTGAGCGTGATGCCGCGCGCCAGAAAGGCGCCAAACGACTGCCCGCCCGTGCCTTCGAACTGGATGCGGATGGTGTCGTCGGGCAGCCCTTCAGGGTGCACCCGCGTGACCGCGCCCGAGAGCATCGCACCGACGGTGCGGTTGACGTTGCGCGCCACTTCCATCAGCTGCACGCGCTCGCCATGCTCAATGGCCGGGCGGCAGCGCTCGATCAGCTTGCGGTCCAGCGTGTGCTCCAGGTTGTGGTCCTGCTCCTCGACGTGGTAGCGCGGCACGTCGGCACCCACCAGCGGCTGGGCAAACAGGCGGCCAAAGTCCAGCCCGCTGGCCTTCCAGTGGTCCAGCCCCTTGCGCATGTCCAGCAGCTCGGTGCGGCCAATCAGTTCGTCAAAAGTGCGGACGCCCAGCTGCGCCATGATCTGGCGCACTTCTTCGGCGACAAAGAAAAAGTAGTTGACGACATGCTCGGGCTTGCCAGAGAACTTGGCGCGCAATGCCGGGTCCTGCGTGGCCACGCCCACCGGGCAGGTGTTCAGGTGGCACTTGCGCATCATGATGCAGCCCTCGACCACCAGCGGCGCAGTGGCAAAGCCGAATTCATCGGCGCCCAGCAGCGCGCCAATGGCCACGTCGCGCCCGGTTTTCATCTGGCCGTCCGCCTGCACACGGATGCGCCCGCGCAGGCGGTTCAGCACCAGCGTCTGCTGGGTTTCGGCCAGGCCGATTTCCCACGGGCTGCCGGCGTGCTTGATGGACGACCAGGGCGAGGCACCCGTGCCACCGTCGTGCCCGGCGATCACCACATGGTCGCTCTTGCATTTGGCGACACCGGCCGCCACCGTGCCGACGCCGATTTCGGACACCAGCTTGACGCTGATGCTGGCGTGCGGCGCGACGTTTTTGAGGTCGTGAATCAGCTGCGCCAGGTCTTCAATCGAATAGATGTCGTGGTGCGGCGGCGGCGAAATCAGACCCACGCCCGGCATGCTGTGGCGCAGCTTGCCGATGTAGTCGCTCACCTTGCCGCCGGGCAGCTGGCCGCCCTCGCCCGGCTTGGCGCCCTGCGCCATCTTGATCTGAATCTGGTCGGCACTGCTCAAGTATTCCGCTGT
>JAGOCN010000111.1 GCA_017998735.1 Giesbergeria sp. | reverse complement strand
TGCCCACCGGGCCTGAGCCGCTGGCGCAGGGGTGCCGCGCCCGGCCTGCAGGGCGTCTGGGCAGAGCAGTGCATTTCGCTATTGAAAAAAGAGCTTCTGGCGCAGGCTGCACAAGGGCTGGAGGCTGTTTTTACCCAAAATTCAGGACTGTCCGATGGCGCATGTGCACCGTGACAGGGCTGCAGCCATGCTGCGCACAGCAGTGCATTTTGCTATTGAAAAAGGAGCTGCTGGCGCAAGCTGTGCAAGGGCTGGAGGCCGTTTTTACTTCAAATCCATAATTGAAACTGGAGGCAGTGCCGGTCCGGCATTTCGCCTTCCGTCCAGCCAGAAGCCCAACTGGTTTACCGTCTTTTGCCTGACCTGATCTGAGCCGCTCTGCCTGTGACCGCCATCTCCCAAGACCCCTATTCGCTGCCCCTGTTTCCCGATATCGACGGCGACGGCGACGGCGACGGCGCGGCCGTGCTGCAGGACACGCCACCAGCGGTGGCAGCGCAAACCGCGCTGTTCCCTCCGCCTGCCGAAGTGCTGGCACCGACACCGGAACCAGAACCGGAACCGGAACCGCCGCAGTCCCCTGCGGCCCTGTCCCGGCCCGCACCGCTGCCAGACGCCGAACCTGCCACCGTCGCCGGCACGCTCGCCACGCTGCGCCAGTGGAGCGATGCGGGCTGGCTGCGGCAGCTCGACAGCGCCATGGCGGCCTTTGTCGCCGAGCTTGACCCGCAGGCCCCGCCGGCCGTGCTGGTGGCCACCGCATTGCTGGCGCACATGGAAGGGCGCGGCCACACCTGCCTGCCGCTGGCGCCGCTGGTGGCGCGGCCGGGCGCAGTGCTGGCCTGGCAGTCAGAAGCGCAGGACGCGCTGGCGCTGCTGTGGGCAGGTTTGCCTGCACAGCTATCCGACTGGCATGCGGCGCTGCAGGCCAGTGGCGTGGTGCTGCAGGTGCCAGAGGGTGGTGACGAGGGTGGTGGTGGTGGTGACGCCTCCCTGGACGTCGGCCAGCCGCTGGTGCTGAGCGGCACCCCGGCCGCGCCGCTGCTGTACCTGCGCCGCTACTGGGGCTACGAAGGCGCCGTGGCGCAGCAGGTGCGCGAGCGCACGGCCAGCCCGGTGGTGGCCACGGCTGCAGGCGCCGATGCGAACGTCGGTATTGAGACAGGTGCCGGTGCCGATGCCGATGCCGATGCCGATGCTGCCCGCCTGCGACCCTGGCTGGAGCGCCTGTTTGCGCCCGAAGCCGGCGCCTTGGCGGCTGCCGTGCCCAACGTGTCAGGCGCGCCCGCCATGCCGGCGCTGCCAGACGCCGACCCCACCGACTGGCAGCAACTCGCCTGTGCCATGGCGCTGCGCGGGCGCCTGTCGGTCATCACCGGCGGACCGGGCACCGGCAAAACTTATACCGCTGCGCGCCTGCTGGCATTGCTGTTTGCCGTCGATGCCCGGCCCGAGCGCCTGCGCGTGGCGCTGGCCGCGCCCACCGGCAAGGCGGCGGCGCGGCTCAAACAGGCCATCGACGCCGCGCTGACCGGCCTGCACCAGCGCCTGGGCGGTGCGCTCGATCTGCCGGCGCTGACCCAGCGCATGGGCGCGGCGCGCACGCTGCACGCGCTGCTGGGCGCGCGGCCCGACACCCGCCAGTTCCGCCACCACGCCGGCAACCCGCTGGACGTGGACGTGCTGATCGTCGACGAAGCCTCCATGGTGCACCTGGAAATGATGGCCGCCCTGCTGGCCGCGCTGCCGCCCACCGCCCGCCTGGTGCTGCTGGGCGACAAGGACCAGCTCGCCTCGGTCGAGGCCGGCGCGGTGCTGGGCGACCTGTGCCGCGATGCCGAGGCGGGCCGCTACAGCGCGCACACCGCCCGCTACGCGCTGGCCGCCACCGGGCAGGCGCTGCCGGCGGCGTTTCTGGAGCCGGAGGGCGGCAGCACCACCGCGCCGGCGCTGGCGCAGCACACCGTCATGCTGCGCACCAGCCGGCGCTTTGGCGGCCCCATCGGCCAGCTGGCGCGTGCCGTGAACGCGGGCGATGACTACACGGCGCGCCAGCTGCTGGCCAGCGACACCCGCGGCGCGCTGCACAGCCAGGAAGGCACCACCCCCGCCGCCGTGCTGCAGCTGGCGGTGCACGGCCGCGCCCATGCGCCCCGCAGCACGGCGGACGCGCCACCGGCCTGCTTTGGCAGCTGTTTGCAGTTGCTGGCGCAGCGCCCCGGCGGCGCCGACCCGGTGCAGCATGCCGACTGGGTGCTGCGCGTGCTGGCCGCGTTCGACCGCTTTCGCCTGCTGTGCGCGGTGCGGGACGGCGAGTGGGGCGCCGCCGGCCTGAACCGCGCAGTGCAGGGCGCGCTGGAGAGCGCCGGCCTGCTGCAGGTGCGCGGCGAGTGGTATGCCGGCCGGCCGGTCATGGTCACGCGCAACGACCCGGCGCTGGGCGTGTTCAATGGCGATGTGGGCCTGGCGCTGCCGGCCCCGTTTGCAGCGGCCGCAGGTTCAGCGGCGGTCAGCAGTGGCACAGCGCCGGGCCTGCGCGTGTACTTTGCCGATGGCGCGCAGCTGCGTTCGGTCGGCGTCGGGCGGCTGGCGCATGTGGAAACCGCCTTTGCCATGACGGTGCACAAAAGCCAGGGCTCCGAGTTCGAGCACACCGTGCTGGTGCTGCCGCCGCGCGCTGGCGCGGTGCTGACGCGCGAACTGCTCTACACCGGCATCACGCGGGCGCGCCAGGCGTTCACGCTGGTGGCGGCGCAGCCGGGCCTGCTGGCCGCCGCCGTGCAGCAGCGCACGCAGCGCGCCAGCGGTTTGCAAAGCCTGCTGGAGCGCGGTGGGGGCGGCCCGCACGGCTGATTTTTTTGCCTTGGCCAGCCTGCAGTGCCGGTGCAGGGAGTATTCCATTTTGCTATTGAAAAAGGAGCTGCTGGCGCATGCTGCACCTGCGTTGGAGGCACTTTTTGCCAAAAGTTGCCAGCCTGTGGCAAAGGCGTTGTCCAGCGGCTGCCAGACCGCCCAAGCCACTGCAAAGCGCTTCAAATGCGGCACTTCTTCGGCATGCGGGCAGAAGCCGAACGCTCTGGCCACTTTGGCAGTGGCAGGGCGGGCTGCCTTGTGGCGCCCGCCCCTACAATCGCGCCCCATGCACACCCTGCGCCGCCTCCGCGCTCTCGCCTGCTTTCTGCTGGCGTGGTTTGCCTTGTCGATTGCAGCCGCCACGGCGTCGCCTTTTGTCGCGCCGCAGTCGGTGCAGCTGATCTGCTCGGGCGCCGGCGAAGTCAAGCTGCTGGTGCTGACCGAGGACGGCGCGCAGGAGCAGCGCAGCCAGATGCTGGACTGCCCGCTGTGCGTGCACCTGGGCGGCGCGGCGCCCCCGCCCGAACCGCTGCGCCTGCTGCCCGCACCGCAGCCGCTGGCGCAGGGCCTGCCACCAGCGCAGGCGTTGCGCAGTGTGGCCCGCACTGCCGCACCCCTGCCTGCACGCGGGCCTCCTGCCCTGGTTTGATTTGCTATTGAAGTAATAGCTTCTGGCGCAGGCTGTGCTTGGTCTGGAAGGCATTTTTGCTTGTATTGGACCAGGTTCGCGTCTGCATTGCGGACAGTGCCTTTGGGCTGTGGCTCAGGGCAAAATTGCCTCCCAGACCGGCCAAAGCTGCGCCTCTTGCTGCCTTGCTGCTGCCCAGCGTTTGCAGAAGACCGCTGCAGAGGCAGTGCGGGTCCGGTGGTCCCCCGGACGCCACACCCACGCAGCCCGACCTTCTGCCTTTTCTTTGCCGTTTTCAGGAATTCACCATGTTTTTCTCGCGCCTTGTCTCTTGCGTTTCTTGCGTTCCTTGCGTTCCTTCTGTCCGTTTTTCTTTTGCCCCCGGCGCGCTGCTGGCAGTTGCCCTGCTGGCCGGCGCCGCCCAGGCGCAAAGCGCTTTGCCTGCTTCCCAGGTTGCCGTGGAAGGCGCCTGGGCGCGTGCCAGCGTGCAGGGCCAGAGGGCCTCGGGCGCCTTCATGCGCCTCACCGCGCCAGAGGCCACGCGCCTGGTGCGCGTCGAATCGCCCGCTGCCGGCGTGGCCGAAGTGCACGAGATGAAGATGGACGGCAACGTCATGAAAATGCGCGCCCTGCCGGGGCTGGACCTGCCGGCCGGCCAGGCCGTGGAGCTCAAGCCCGGTGGCTACCACCTCATGCTGATGGACCTGAAGGCGCCGCTGGCCAAGGGCGCGAGCGTGCCGCTGACGCTGGTGTTCCAGGACGCCCGCGGCATGCAAAGCCAGCAGCAGGTGCAGCTGCCCGTGGCCACCTCGGCGCCGGGCGGGCAGGCCGGGCCCGGCGCGCATGCTGCACCGGCGCACGCGCACTGAACCGCTCTGGCCTGCTCCATGGCCTGGGGTCTGGAGGCTGTGTGGATGCTGGACCTTGGAGTAAGCTGTACACACCCTTTTCCACACCACGAACGGAGCAGCCATGAGCGACACATCCCCCTTTGGTTTTGGCAGATTTGTGCCGGGTTTTGATTTTCTGCAGAACCTGGCCAAGAACGCCTCGGAAGGCGGCGCCAGCAAGATGCCCGGGCTGTCGGGCTGGATTGCGCCCACCATGAGCGTCGAAGACGTGGAAAAGCGCGTGGACGAGTTGAAGGCGGTGCAGTTCTGGCTGGAGCAGAACTCGCGCGCCCTGACCGCCACCATCCAGGCGCTGGAGGTGCAGAAGATGACGCTGTCCACGCTCAAGGGCATGAACGTCAGCATGGGCGACATGGCCTCGCTGTTCCAGCCCAAGGCGGGCAGCGAAGCCAAGGCGCCGGCCGCGTCCCTTCCGAACCCCGCCGATGCGTTTGCCGGTGTCACCCAGGCCATGACCGATGCCATGGCGCGCGCCACCAGCGCCTTTGCAGCGCCCATGGCACAGGCTGCCAAGGCGGGCGAAAAGGCGGCAGCCCCTGCACCCGCACCCGCAGCCGCGCCGGCCCCCGAAGCCGCGCAAGGCCAGCCGGCCAGCGCGGCCACGGGCGGCGTGGTGGACCCGATGCAGTGGTGGGGCGCGCTCACCCAGCAGTTCCAGCAGATTGCCGCCAGCGCCATGCAGGACGTGTCGCAGCAGGCGTCGCTGGAAAAGGCCGCCGGCATGACGCAGGACGCCTTCAAGGCCGCCACCGACATGGCCGGCCAGATGGCAGCCACCGGCATGGGCGGCATGAAGGCCAAGCCGGCGCAGGGCAGTCCGGACGGGCAGGCGCCTGCCGATGCCGCGCACACCGGTGCACAAGGCCCGGCGCCTGAAGACGGCTACATCCCCCCGGCGGGCAAGAAGGCGGCGCCACGCCGTGCGGCCGCCACGCCTTCCAAGCGGGCACGCGGCGACTGATAGCGTGCCTGCAGTGCAGCGGCCACAGGCTGACGGGCACACAGTGAACGGGGTGCTGCCGGGCGTGCGTTTGCATCGGCCGGGCGTGCGCCCGCTTCAGCTTGCCGCAGCGCCCACAGCGCCCACAGCGCCGGAACCGGCTCTTTTTTCAGGCCTGCCGCCCTGGCAGGAGGTGCCATGAAACTTTTCCCCTGCGGCCATGCCGCGCACCCCGATTGGCGCGAAGCTGCCGCCCAGGTGCTGGCGCAGCTGCGTGCCCAGTTGCAGCTGCCAGACCATGCGGCTGCGCCCACGCTGGGCCTGCTCTACATCACCGACCACTACGCCGCCGAAGCGCAGGAACTGCTGGACCACCTGAGTGCCGAGCTGCCCGAGGTGACCGCCTGGAGCGGCACCGTCGGTGTGGGCGTGTGCGCTGGCGATGTGGAGCATTTCGATGAGCCGGCGCTGGCACTCATGCTGCTGGACGTGCCCAGCGACCAGTACCGCGTGTTCTCGGGTGTGGCGCCGCTGCCGCGCGAAGGCCAGAGCGACTTTGTCGCCCGCACCGCGCTGGTGCACGCCGACGGCCACACGCCCGATGTGGCCGAACTGATTGCCGAAATGGCCGAGCGCACCACCAGCGGCTACGTGTTTGGCGGCCTGGCCGCCAGCCGGGGCGCCAGCGTGCAGTTTGCCGTCACCGGCAACGGCAACCTGGCCGGCCACGGCGCCGCCGGCGGGGTGTTTGGCGGTGGCCTGTCGGGCGTGGCCTTCGATGCGCGCGTGCCGATGCTCTCGCGCGTCACGCAGGGCTGCCAGCCGGTGGGGCCGGTGCAGCGCATCACCGCGTCGCACCACAACGTGGTGCTGGAGCTCGACGGCCAGCCGGCGCTCGATGTGCTGATGCACACCCTGGGCG
>JAGOCN010000110.1:4377-6262 GCA_017998735.1 Giesbergeria sp. | reverse complement strand
CTGCTGGCACGCCTGCCGGCACCCGCCCAGTGCGCGCCCCTGCCTGCGGTGCCCGAGGTGCAGCCGCTGGCCGCACCGGTGCAGCAGAACCTTGCCTTCACCTCGGCGCAGGCGCATGTGCTCATCGGCCAGCCGGGCTTCAAGCGCAACGACCCGGACTTTCTGGCGCTGCTGGTGGGCAACCACATTCTGGGCGGCGGCGGCTTCACGTCGCGCCTGACCAACGAAGTGCGTGAAAAACGCGGCCTGAGCTACAGCGTTTCCAGCGGCTTTTCCCCCGGCCTGAACGCTGGTGCCTTTGTGGTCAGCCTGCAGACCCGGCCCGACCAGGCGGCGCAGGCCACGGAGGTGGCAAAAAACGTGCTGGCGCGCTTTGTGGCCGACGGCCCCACACCGGCAGAGCTGCGCGCTGCCAAGGACAACCTGATTGGCGGTTTTGCGCTGCGTATCGACAGCAACCGCAAACTGCTGGGCAACGTGGTCAACATCGCCACCAACGGCCTGCCGCTCGATTACCTGGAGCACTGGACCGACCGCGTGGAAGCCTTGAACGCCGCCGACATCCGCGCCGCCCTGCAGCGCAAGCTGCAACCCGAGCGCATGGTGACCGTGGTGCTGGGCGGAGCGCAGCAGCCATGACGCGCCGCGCTGGCACTGCCAAAACCGCCGCCACGCCCGCTGCCGCGCAGTCCAGGTCAGGCAAAAAATCACCGACCGTGTCCAAAGCGATTTCACCCGCGCCCGCAGCGCCCCGGCGGGCCAGGGGCGCGGTGCCTGCCGCTGTCCCTGCCACCGCTGCCGCTGCCGTATTGCCCCAGGGCGGCGGCGAGGTGCGCATCATCGGCGGCCAGTGGAAGCGCACCCGCCTGCCGGTGGCGCGCCTTGCAGGCTTGCGCCCCACGCCCGACCGGGTGCGCGAAACCCTGTTCAACTGGCTGGGCCAGGATTTGAACGGCTGGCGCTGCCTGGACGCCTTTGCCGGCACTGGCGCGCTGGGGCTGGAAGCAGCCTCGCGTGGCGCCGCCCGCGTGCTGCTGGTGGAGCAGGACGCAGGGCTGGTGGCGCAATTGCATGCCCTGTGCCAGCGCCTGGAGGCCAGTGCCGTGACGGTGCGGCGCGGCGACGGCATTGCCCAGCTGCGCCAGTGCGCGCCGGGCAGCCTGGACATCGCTTTCATCGACCCGCCGTTTGAGGACAGCGCCCTGTTTGCCCCGGCCCTGAAAGCGGCTGCCGCCGCTCTGGCGCCGCAGGGCTTTGTTTACCTGGAAGCCGCCAGCGCCTGGAGCGATGACGAATTGGTCCCGCTGGGCCTGGCGCTGCACCGGCACCTGCGCGCAGGGGCCGTGCACGCACACCTGCTGCGCCTTGCAGATGCTGCAGCGCAGCCGGTGGCGCCGCCCTGAAGCCCTGGCAACTTCACTGTTCTGCTGTGGGGACTGCCAGCAGGGTGGCCACCTTGGCAGCAGAGGGCAGGGCGGCAATCGAGTTCAGAAGATGAACGCTATTTATTTGATAGCTTCTGGCGCAGGTTGTGCATGGGCTGGAGCCTGTTTTGGCTTGAAGTCTTGGCTGGTTGTTCTGGCCAGCAGTGCAGGGCAGCGCCGCTGTGCACCGTCTGCATAATGGGCACCTGCCTTGCGGGTGCAGCCCCTGCGCCCTGTCTTTGAATTCCCACCACCCCACAGGAAACCCTCGCCATGCACAAGGACGTTCTTGCCGTCTACCCCGGAACCTTCGACCCCATCACCCTGGGCCATGAAGATGTGGTGCGCCGCGCCACGCAGCTGTTCGGGCGCGTCATCGTGGCCGTGGCGGCGGGGCACCACAAGAAAACGCTGTTCAGCGTGGACGAGCGCCTGGAGATGGTGCGCGAAGCCGTCAAGGG
>JAGOCN010000110.1:0-4277 GCA_017998735.1 Giesbergeria sp. | reverse complement strand
TTCAGGGGCGAACCACGATGCTGTTGCGCACGTCGCGCACGTTCTTGGTGTTGCGTGCAATGGCCTCGGCCTGGTTCTTTTCAGCCTGTGTCTTGGCAAAGCCCGACAGCTGCACCGTGCCGTTCAGCGTTTCCACGCTGATGGAAGTGGCGGCAACGCTCTTGTCTTCGGCCATTTTGGCTTTGACGGCAGTGGTCACTGCGGCGTCATCGACATAGGAGCCGACGCTTTGCTGGTTGCGCGCTACCGAGCAGCCGGTGGAAACGATGGTGATGCCGGCAAGGGCGGCGAAAGCAATGGCACGTGCGTATTTCATGGTAAGTCCTCTGTGTATGTTGTGTTGTATGCGAATGGAACGCGGGTGCTGAACTGACCCAGACAGCCGATCTGTTGCACCCCCTCGTGATCGGCTTGCCTGTTTGGAAAAAATCCGTGGCGCTGGTCTGATTGCCTGCCTGCAAAGCGTTGGTTTGTCTGGCGTTCTGGCGTTCTAGCGCTCAAGCCAGTCGCTGATCTCGTCGGCGTGCTCTTCTTCCTCGGTCAGGATTTCCTCAAGCATGCGACGCGTGGTGGGGTCCTTGTCGTCGATCAGGCGAATCATCTGGCGGTAGGCTTCCACCGCCACACGCTCGGCGCGCAGGTTGGCGCGCAGCATCTCTTTGAGATCGCTGGAATCGTCATACTCGGCATGGCTGCGCCCCAGCAGGCTGCTGGGCTCGAAGTCAGGAGATCCGCCCAGCTGCACGATGCGCTTGGCAATCTTGTCCGCATGCGCTGCCTCTTCATTCGCATGCGTCATCAGCTCGTCTGCAATGGCGGGTGATGCCATGCCGTGCGCAGTGAAGTGGTGGCGCTTGTAACGCAGCACACAAACCAGTTCGGTGGCCAGGGCATCGTTCAGCAGCTTGATGATGGCATCGTTGTAAGGGCTGGTGCCGGGGGTGACAGCCCCATCTTCCAGGTCCAGGGTGGCAGCTTCCTGAAGGGCGGACTCGTCCAGCCTCAATGCAAAGCTGTCAGGGCTTGAAGGCGATTGGTTTTTGGTCATGGGGATGGGGCTTTTTTTATGGAATCAACGGAAGGCGGCGGTGTCCGCACGCCTGCACAAATACGAAAATGCCGGGGTCAGTCGCGGCTGCGCGACAGCATCATGGCAACCATGGTGAGCAGCGAACCCGTGGCTGCTGCAATCATCAGGGACTTGCCGGGCTGCTGCGTGACATAGCGCGTGGTGGCCACGGTGGCGTCGTCCATCTGCTCGCGCATGCGCGTACTGGTTTCTGCACAGTAGTTGATGCCTTTTTCTGCCAGCGCCTGGGCCTTGG
The DNA here is from genome assembly GCA_017998735.1 of Giesbergeria sp. Taxonomy (GTDB): domain Bacteria; phylum Pseudomonadota; class Gammaproteobacteria; order Burkholderiales; family Burkholderiaceae_C; genus Simplicispira. The sequence continues at coordinate 2,952 of JAGOCN010000110.1, read as the reverse complement.
AGGCCAGCTCGGAAATGGCCGGATCGATTTCGCTGCTCCATTCCTTGACCTTGTCCTGGGCCTTGTCAATCACCTCGTTAGCGGTATCGCGTGTCGCCTTCACAGCATCCTGCGCACCCTTGGCAGCACTGTCTGCCATGTCACCTGCCTTGTCGGCCACCTTGTCGGCGGTGTCGCGGGTGGTCTTTGCTGCGTCCTGCACATTTTTTGCCGCAGTGTCCGTCAGGTCATGGGCCTTGTCGGCCACCTTGTTGGCGGTGTCATTGGCTTTTTGTGCAGTGGTGCTGTCGTTGCCAGAAAAATTGTTCATGGTGTGATTTCCTCAGGGTTGAAATAAGTTGCGGGACAAGCTTCGGGAAGCAGAAATAAAAAGGACCGGGCAGCCACTCAGCCGCGTTTCACCAGTCCGATGACGAAGGTTACGACAGCCATGATCACAAAAACAAAGAAAAGCACCTTGGCAATGCCAACCGCTCCAGCAGCAATGCCGCCAAAACCAAACACCGCCGCAATCAAGGCGATGACAAGAAAAACAACTGCGTAATGCAACATGGCGAACTCCTGAGAAGGGACAGCACGGGCCATCGAATGGGAAGCGCACATGCGGTAACCAGTGCGCTTGGTTTCAATGTATTTGCAGCCATGCTTGCACAGTGCCGGTATTGCGCACCATGCGGTGTCAGCAGGGCGGCGGCTGCCTTGTAGGATATTTCCGACAGGCTGCAGAAGGCAGGTTTCATACACCGAAAAGGCCTGGTTGCGGACATTTTGCGGTGCTGAATGCGGCATGCAGAAGAGCCATGTGGTTTTCGCTTCACGCAGCATCCATGCCTGCAACTGCAATGCGCGCGGTGGGAAGAATGGCCGAAACAAGCGTGCCTTCGCCCAGGGAGGAGGTCACGGTCAGGCGCCCGCCCGCTGCTTCCACCCGCTGGCGCATGCCCACCAGCCCGTGCGAAGTGCGTGCAATCGCAGCCACGTCAAAACCCGCACCATCGTCCCGGATCTGCACCGCCACATGGGTGGGGTGGTCGTGCACCGTGATCAATACCTTGCTGGCACCTGCGTACTTGCTGATGTTGGTCAGGGACTCCTGCACCATGCGGTACACGGTCAGCTGGGTTGCCTCTGGCAAATCCACCGCCTCCAGGTTGGTTTCAATCGGCATGTTGGCACTGTTGCCAAATTCGGAAGCCAGAATTTCCAGCGCTGCCGTCAGGCCCAGGTGCGCCAGGGAAGAAGGGCGCAGGTTTTCCACAATGCGGCGCTTGAGGGCAATGCCGTTGTTGAGCATTTCAATCAGGTGCTTGAGCCGCTCGGCCACTTCGGGTGCGTTGGCATCTATCTTCGATTTGAGCCGCGCCACGTCCAGCTTGGCTGCCGTCAGCAGCGAACCGAGTTCATCGTGCAGCTCGCGTGCCAGGTGCCCACGCTCGTCTTCCCGCACCTGCTCCAGGTGGTTGGCCAGCTCGGACAGGGATGCGGTGCGCTCGCGCACCAGGCCTTCCAGCCGCGCACGCTCGCGCTCGAGAATCTCCTGCTCGCGCTCGGTGGCACGCTGCAGGGCGTTGGCCTGGCGCAGGTACATGTAGAACGCCAGCAGCCCGATGGCAGTGACCGCTGCAATGCCCAGGCGCGCCAGCATCAGGGACTTCTGGATCTGCCCCTGGTTCTTGCGAATGTGCACGGTCTGCTCCTGGATCAGCGCGCCGGACAGGGTCCGGATGGCGTCCATGTTTTCCTTGCCCACATCGGTGGACATCACGAATTTCCAGGCATCTTCATTGCCCTGGCGGCGCAGGCTCAGGCTCAGCTCCATTTCAGAAAGCTTTCGCTCGACCTGGCGCGACAGTTCGGCAAACTGCCTCATGTCCGTTGCACTGCTGGAAAACACGTTGCGCAGTTCGGCCAGATTGGTGTTGACAGTGGCCACTGCCCGTTCGTAGGGTTCGAGGTAAGGCTCGTCACCGGTGAGCAGATAGCCACGGTGGCCAGTCTCGGCGTCCAGCATGTTTTGCAATAATTTGTTAAGAAGAGCGCGTGCATCCTGCACATGCGCCATGTCTGCAAGGGCCTTGTTCGAGCGCTGGTAACCGGCCTCGTTGATGCCCACCAGGGCGATGGCCGCGAGCACCGCCAAAGGCAGGCTGAAGGCAAGTTTGCGCAGCTGGGACCAAAGCCCGGATTTTGTGGATGGCAGGGCAGTCATGGTTTCAGGATAATGGGGTGTCGTGTGGCAATGTGCCGCACGCGGCAGACCGCGTACGCTGCTGCCAGTTCACCTCGGGCGCAAGGGGCGCCGTGAAAGAAAACGGAATGATCAAAATTGGTATCGTAGATGACCACGCCATTGTGCGATCGGGCTTGAAGCAGTTCCTGTCGGAGCATGTGGATCTGCGCGTCACTGGCGAGGCTTCCAACGGACGCGAAGCCATTGACCTGGTGCGCAACACGGAAATCGATGTCCTCATCATGGACCTGTCCATGCCCGGGCAAAGCGGTCTTGACGCACTGGCCATGCTGCGTGCCAAGGCACCCGACATGGGCATCCTGATCCTCAGTGGCTACCCCGAGGAGCACTATGCGATGAACCTGATCCGCCAGGGCGCCAGTGGTTACCTGAACAAGGAATGCGAACCCAAGGAAATCGTGGAAGCCATTCGCACCATCTCTCTGGGGCGCCGCTACATCACGCCAACCGTGGCCGAGCTGCTGGCGCAGCAACTCAACCGCAAGGACGATGCGCCCGTGCACGAGCAGCTGTCGGAACGGGAATTTCAGGTGTTTTTGAAGCTGGCCAAGGGCGAGACGGCAGGCGACATTGCCAAAACGCTGTCGCTGAGCGTGAAAACGGTGAGCACCTACCGCACGCGCCTGATGGAAAAAATGTCGTTGTCGTCCAACAGCGACCTGACCTACTACGCGCTCAAGAACCGTTTGATCGACTGAAGC
>JAGOCN010000109.1 GCA_017998735.1 Giesbergeria sp. | reverse complement strand
TTTGGCGCCATCACCATGGTGTTGACCAACCCCGAGTTCGCCGACACTGCCAAGGGCGTGATCCACGGCGGCGCAGGCACGGCCAACATGGCTGCGGTGCTGGTGGCCAAGGCAGTGGGTGGCAACGTCTTCTACGGCTTCATCTCGGCTGTGGCATTTGCCACCATCCTGGCCGTGGTGGCAGGTCTGACGCTCTCGGGCGCCTCGGCCGTTTCGCACGACCTGTACGCCACCGTGTTCAAGAAGGGCAAGGCCGACAGCGCTGCCGAGCTGAAGGTGTCGCGCATCACCACCCTGGCACTCGGCGTGATTGCCGTGATCCTGGGCATTGCCTTCGAGAAGCAGAACATCGCGTTCATGGTGTCGCTGGCCTTCGCCATTGCAGCGTCGGCCAACTTCCCGGTGCTGTTCCTGTCTGTGTTGTGGAAAGACTGCACCACGCGCGGCGCCGTGATCGGCGGCTTCATGGGCCTGATCTCGTCGGTGGGCCTGACGGTGGTGTCGCCTTCGGTGTGGGAAGCCACGCTGGGCAACCCGGCCGGTTCGGCCTGGTTCCCGTACACCTCGCCCGCGCTGTTCTCGATGACCATCGGTTTCATCGGCATCTGGTTCTTCTCGATCACCGACAAGAGTGCCAACGCCGCCCGCGAGCGCGCCGCCTACCCGGCCCAGCGCGTGCGTTCGGAAACCGGCTTTGGCGCCTCGGGCGCGTCGGGCCACTGAGCCTCGGAAAAAAGAAACAGCGCGAGCGCAACCCCTGCGGCATGGCCCTTCAAAAGGCAATGCCGCAGTTTCAGGCCGGGCCAGGTGCCCGGCTTTTTTGTGGGCGGCTGCAGGGCGGGCCCAGGGGCTGAAATTTTTCAGTGCATGGCGCCTGCCTGCAAGCTGCCTTGCAACAGCGGTGTTGCTGCTGGTGCCGGCACGGGGACGGCCAGGGCCGCAGCGGGCCAACGCTGGGCGCGCAGCCCGATATTTTTGAAATTTTGCTATTGAAAAATGAGCTGCTGGCGCAGACTGCGCCTGGGCTGAAGGCACTTCTGGCTTGTATTGCATGCGCGGCCTGGCGGGTCAGGTCGGGCAAGCCCGTTCACCCATTGACCAGTTTACCGGTTCACAGATTCACAGCGCATCCAGCCGCAGCCGCAGCCGCAAAAACGACTTGAAGCGCTTGACCACGGCCAGCGCGTCCTTGAGCAAACTGCGCTCCAGGCTGCCCAGGCGCTGCGGGTCCACGTTGCCGGTGACCGGCTGGCCCTGGTCCAGTTCGGCCAGGCCGGCCTGCAGGCGCAGGCCCATCAGAAAGTGCAGGCTTTGCACCAGCTCCTCGCCCAGTGCGGCGTCCAGCGTGCCGTCTGCCACCAGCGCAGCGACGCGCTCGGCGGTGCCGGTGGCGGTGGCGCGCTTTGCCAGCGCCAGGCTGCGCACGCCGTGCACGATGGGAAAGATGCCGGCTTTTTTCAGGCTGATGTGGCGTGTGTCGTCGCCGCGCGCCAGCAGCCGGTTCCACCAGCTGGCGGCGCCGCCAAACTGCTCGACTGCCACCGCAAAGCGTGCCACCAGCGCGTCGCTGTCGGTGGCCAGGTCCATCAGGCCGCGGCGCACTTGCGCCAGCAGCGCGCCGTCGCCCGCCACGGCGCGTGCGTCCAGAAAGATCGCCAGGTTCATCAGGCTGTCGGCTTCGGGCAGCAGCAGCCACTGGCGCACGCGCTGCGTGAAATCGGCCACCGAGCCGCGCCAGGCGGGGTTGCTGAGCATGATGCCGCCCGGGCATTCCGGGTAGCCAAAGCGCTCCAGCACGTCGGAAAACCGCTGGCAGAGGGCCTGCAGGTCGGCGGGCGGGTCGTAGCCGTCGGCCAGCAGCAGGCCGTTGTCCTGGTCGGTCTTGAGCAATTGCTCGCCGCGCCCTTCGCTGCCCATGACGAACAGGCAGCTGTGCGCCACCAGGTCCGCCGGCGCCACCATGCCCCAGGCGCGCTCGAACAGGCGGGCGTTCAACTGCTGCACCAGCTGCGCCATCAGCGCAATGCGCGTGCCGCCGTGCTGCAGCGCGGCAATCAGCTGCGTGATCTGCGCTGCTGCGCGGGCCAGCGCGTCCAGGTCGGGGGCGCGCTCGATCTGCACGGTGATGAGGTGCGAGTGGTTGGCCAGAAAGCTGAACAGGTCCAGCGCTTCAAGCACGCCGCGCACTGCGCCGCCGGCGGCTGCGTCCTCCAGCACCACCAGCCGGTGCACGCGCTCGCGCATCAAGAGCGCCATGGCATCGCCCAGCGAATCGGACACGCGCACGCTGACCACCGGGCAGCTGGCCAGTTCGCCCACGGCCAGGGTGTGCAGCGCTCGCCCGTCCAGGATGGCGCGCTGCAGCGTGGTGCTGGTGAAAATGCCCAGCCCGCCCGCCATGCCGCTGACCAGCACGCTGGTGGTGTGCTGCGCCTGGAACAGCTCCACCACCGAGACCACGTCCAGCGCGGCATCGACGGTGTGCGCCGGGCGCAGATAGGCTTCTTCGACGCGCGCCAGCGTGAGCGACTGGCGTTCGTGCTGTTCGGCGCGGTGCGCCAGTGCGCCCAGCTTGTCGCCAATGCCCGACAGCAGCAGCGCGCCAAAGGTGCTGTTGCGCGCAATCAGCTCCTGCACGGTGGCATGGGGCAGCTGCCAAGCCTGCACTTTGGAGTCGGTGGTGAAGCGGCTGCCCACGCGCCCGGCCACCAGGGCGCGGCCGTCAAAGCTGTCGTCCGGGCCGTAGGTGGCCAGCACCTCGTCGCCCTCGGTCTGCGTGACATGCCCGCGCACCAGCGTGAACAGGTGCGTGGGCACATCGCCCGCGTCCAGCACCACGCTGCCGGCGGCAAACTGCACGCGCTCGGCGCGCGCCTGCACCAGGCGCTGCTCATCCGCGTTCAGGCAGTCAAAGGGAGAGGCGGCAAAGTTGAAGCTGTGGGGCATGGCAGGCTCGGCAGGTGAAGAAACGCCAGCCCGGTGCACATCCCGGCCCAGCGCCGGCCTTCATTCAACCCGCCGGGCCTTGCGCCACGCTTGCACCGGCAGAAGCAGAAGTAGCAGCAGAAGCGGCATCGGCACTGCCGCCCTGGCCCACGCTGTCCCAGCCGGTGTCGAACCAGGCGTCGCCCTGCAGGTACGCGCGCAGCATCGGCAGGCTGTCGAGCCCCCAGAACACCTTGCCGTCCACTTCAAAGGCCGGCACGCCAAACACGCCGTGCGCGGCAGCGGCATCGGTGTTGGCGCGCAGCAGTGCCTTGGGTGCGGCGCTGTCCTGGCCGGATTGCAACTGCGGCGCTAGCGCGGCGGCCAGCGCGGCCAGCCGCGCCGGGTCAAGGGCGTCGTGGCCGCCCTGCCAGACATGGCGGAGCAGCGCACCGGCGACAAAGCGGTTGACGCTGCCGTCCGCACTGCAGGCCAGCGCCTGGCGCAGCAGCGGCAGCGGGTTGAACGGGTGCTGCGCCGGCATGGAAAGCGGCACGCCCAGGTGCTGGCCCAGCCAGGTGACGTGCCTGTAGGTCCAGTCGCGCTTGGGCGGAATGCCCACTGGCCCCGGATTGCCCTGCTGCTGCAAAAGCGCGCCCAGCAGCACCGGGCGGTATTCGGTGCTGTAGCTCAGGCCTTCGAGCGCTTCGGGCAGGCGCTCGAAGGCCAGCCAGGCATAGGGCGACACCACGTCGAAATAAAAGGTGATGTGCGGGGGCGTTGTCGTGTCCATGGCGGTCGGTGCTCCGGTGGGCAGGCAGGTTGAAAAAACGCCAGGCTCAGGCTTGCTGCGCTGCTTTTTCTGCCACGGCCTGGGGCGGAAACGGTACGCCGGCACGCTTGGACAGCTGCGCCCAGATGGCCAGGCGCTTGGCCCGGTCGGCCTGCGACCAGGCCTTGATCTCCGGAATGCTGCGAAAGCACCCCAGGCAGTGGCTTTGGTCTTCGCTCATGCGGCAGACGGAAATGCAGGGCGAAGGGATGTCTTCGTCGGAATTTTGGTCAAAATAGCCTGCAGCGCACAGCAGGCTTGCGCGGGCAGCTATGGGTTTGATAGCGTCTGTCATCGGGAAAGGTAGGGGGTGAACGGTGGCGGGTGCGCCGGCAGTGCGGGCAGTGCCAGCGGTATGGGCAGCGCCGGCACCTCAGGACCCTACCACCACGTCCACCACCGGCGCGCCGGTGAGGGTTTGCAGATCGTCCGGGTGCAGTGCAAACACCGCGTGCGGGTGGCCGGCGGCCGCCCACACCACGCCAAACCGGTGCAGTTCGCGGTCGATCAGCGTGACCGAAGGGTGCGCATGCGCCACCGGCGCCACGCCGCCAATGCTGAAGCCGGTGCGCTCCTTCACAAAGGCCGCATCGGCCCGGCCCAGCGGGCTGCCGACCAGCGCGGCCACCTTGGCCTCGTCCACGCGCCGGTCGCCCGAAGTGACCACCAGCACCGCCGCGCCATCGCTCAGGCGCCGGAAGATGATGCTTTTGGCCACCTGGCCGACCGCGATGCCCAGCGCATCGGCCGCCTGCTGCGCGGTGCGGCAGACGCCGTCCAGCATCTGCGGCAGGTGGGCATGGCCCTGCACCTGCAGGGCGGCGGCCACGCGCTGCACGCCGGCCGGCAGGGTTGTCGCTTCAGCGCTGTTGCCCATTCAAAACTCTACTTTCGTTTTTTTCATTTCAGCCTGCCAGTCGGCGGTTCAGCAGCGCCGTGGCCGCTCGCGAATTGGGCTGGCGGCCCAGAAAACCGCTGATGAAGACACCGGCGTCGATCAGCCGGTCCAGGTCGATGCCGGTCTCGATGCCCATGCCGTGCAGCAAAAACACCACGTCCTCGGTCGCCACATTGCCGGTGGCGCCCCTGGCATACGGGCAGCCACCCAGGCCGGCCACCGAGGTCTGGAAATTCCACACGCCCATCTGCAGCACCGCCAGCGTGTTGGCCAGCGCCTGCCCGTAGGTGTCGTGAAAATGCCCGGAAATGTTGTCGATGCCGTAGTGCTGCAGCGTGGCCTCCACCGCGCGCTGCACCTTGAGCGGCGTGCCCACGCCAATCGTGTCGGCCACGTCCACGCGCTGCACGCCAATGCCCGCCATCAACCCGGCCAGGTAGGCCACGCGGTCGGGCGCAATCTCGCCCTCGTAGGGGCAGCCCACCGTGCAGCTCATGGCGCCGCGCACCGCAATGCCGGCGGCACGTGCGGCCTGCACCACCGGCGCAAAGCGTTCGATGCTTTCGGCAATCGAGCAGTTGATGTTTTTCTGGCTGAAGGCCTCGCTGGCCGAACCGAACACCACGATCTCGTCCGGCCGGTCGGGCAGCGCCGCTTCAAAACCCTGCAGGTTGGGCGCCAGCACCGCATGGCGCACGCCGGGCTTGCGCTGGATGCCGGCCATCACGGTGTGGTTGTCCGCCATCTGCGGCACCCATTTGGGCGACACATAGCTGGTGACCTCGATTTCTTGCAGGCCGGCGTCCTGCAGGCGCTGCACCAGCGCCACCTTGACCTCGGCCGGCACCGGCATTTTCTCGTTCTGCAGGCCGTCGCGCGGGCCGACGTCAATGAGCCGGACGCGGGCGGGGTAGTTCATGGTCGGGTTCCTTTGTTGCAGCAAGGGCGTGGGGTTTTCAATAGCCCCGGCCCAGGTCCACCACCCCCGCTACGGCCTCGCCGCGCTGCAGGGCGCTGATCTTGCCGGCGATCTGGGCAATGGTTTCGCTGCGCAGCGTGCGCGCCGAGGTGTGGGGCGTGAGGGTGATGTTCGGGTGCTGCCAGAACGGGTGGCCGGCCGGCAGCGGCTCGGTGCGGAACACGTCCAGCGTGGCACCGGCCAGGTGGCCGCTGTCGATCAATGCCAGCAGGTCGGCGTCCACCAGGTGCGCGCCGCGCGCCACGTTGATGACATAGCCGCCGCTTTGCAGGCGCGACAGGGTGCCGTGGTTCAGGATGTTTTCCGTCTCGGGCGTGAGCGGCAGCAGGTTGACCAGCACCCGGCTGGCGGCCAGAAAATCGTTCAGGCCATCGGCGCCATGGAAGCAGCGCACACCGTCCAGCGCCTTGGCCGAGCGGCTCCAGCCGTTGACTGGAAACTCGAACTGCGCCAGCGCCTGCGCCACGCGCGTGCCCAGCACGCCCAGGCCCAGCACGCCGACCGCAAAGTCGCTGCGCTGGCGCGGCTTGCGGTAGGCCCATGTGCCCTGGCGCATGGCGGCTTCGCACTGGTCAAGTTCGCGAAAGTGCCGGATGACCGCATGGCACACATATTCGGCCATCTGCACCGCCATGCCGGCATCCTGCAGCCGCACCACCGG
>JAGOCN010000108.1 GCA_017998735.1 Giesbergeria sp. | reverse complement strand
TTTTCAAAGCCTCGGGCAGCACCTGATCGTCGGCAAACACCTGGCTGACCAGGCCCATGGCCTGCGCCTCGGTGCTGCTGACAGGCTTGCCGGTCAGCAGCATGCGCATGGCGTTGAACTTGCCCACTGCGCGCACCAGGCGCTGTGTGCCGCCAATGCCCGGCATGATGCCGATGCGGATTTCAGGCTGCGAAAAGCTCGCGCCTTCGCCGGCCAGGATGATGTCGCAGTGCATCGCCAGCTCGGCGCCGCCGCCAAAGGCATAGCCGCAGACCGCTGCAATGATGGGCTTGGGACAGCGCTCGATGGGCGCCCAGACGCGCTCGGTGTGGCGCTGCATGATCTCGATCGCGCCAGCGCCTTCCAGGCCCTTGATGTCGCCGCCGGCGGCAAACACCTTCTCGCCCCCGGTCAGCACGATGGCGCGCACCGCCGGGTCGGCCGCCAGCTGCGTGAAGGCGCCGGACAGCAGCGCCTGCAGGTTCAGGCTGAGCGCGTTGGTGGCCTGCGGGCGGTTCATGCGCACCACGGCCACGCCGTCGCCTGGGTAGTCCACCAGCAGTTCCTGGGCTGGGTCCGGGGAAGCGGAAGGCACGGGTGTGGATACAGGGGCAGATGAATTGGCGGTAGGGGGCATGTCGGGGTGCATACGCAAAGGTCCTGCAGGTAGGGAAATGGGGCGTCGCCTCAGCGGTCCAGGGGCTGCCCTGTTGCGATGCGTGGCGCGGACATTGCAGACCGGTATGGCCTGCTGGTGCGACACCGGCATGTTCTTTTCCGGGGGGTGCGGTCACATCGTCCTTTTGGACGTATCTGCAGCGGGGTGCAATCCGTAAATTTGCGGTCATGACAAAGACCAGCCATTCCGATTCCGACCAGCGCGTGGTGCTCATCACCGGCGGCACCAAAGGCATAGGGCGCGGCATTGCCGAAGGCTTTCTGGCCGAAGGCAACACCGTGGTGGTGTGTGCCCGCAGCGCCCCCGACACCCTGCCCGCAGCAGGCGAGCGCAGTGCCGAATTCCTGCCCTGCGATGTGCGCGACGCCGATGCCGTGCAGGCGCTCGTTGCCGCCATCGTGCAGCAGCACGGCCGGCTCGATGTACTGGTGCACAACGCCGGCGGCAGCCCGCCGGTCGACGCCGCCACGGTGTCGCCGCGCTTTCACGAAGGCGTGATCCGCCTGAACCTGACAGCGGCGCTGCACATGGCGCAGGCCGCCAATGCCGCCATGCAGACGCAGGACGCGGGCGGCGTGATCGTTTTCATCGGCAGCGTCAGTGCGCTGCGCCCCTCGCCCGGCACGGCGGCCTATGGCGCGGCCAAGGCAGCGGTGCTGAGCCTCGCCTCGTCGCTGGCGGTGGAGTGGGGCCCGAAAGTGCGCGTGGTGGCGGTCAGCCCCGGTCTGGTGCGCACCGAGCAGTCGCACCTGCACTTTGGCGACGACGCCGGCATTGCCGCCGTGGGCGCCACCATTCCGGCCGGCCGCATGGCCGAGCCGTCCGACATTGCCCAGGCCTGCGTGTTCGTGGCGTCGCCACGCGCCAGTTACCTGAGCGGAACCAATGTGCTGCTGCACGGCGGCGGTGAAAAACCCGCCTTTCTGTCAGCCGCCAATGCGGGCACTTCCTGAAGGCGCCACACGGCGCCTGTGCGGGAACAACTGAACCAAACCAACGAAGGAGCATGGCCTTGGCTGAACACGAGTGGATGAATGGGGTGCGAGCCCTGGTGGGCAAGGAATACGGGCGCGTCTATGCCTGGGACAAGGTCAACGCGCCGATGGTGCGCCAGTGGTGCGAAGTAATGGGCGTGGACCCGGCGCGCTACACCGCAGACGGCAAGGTCATTGCGCCGCCCGCCATGCTGCAGGTGTGGTGCATGGAAGGCCCGGTGGCGAACAACTACCCGCCCGGCTCGACCACCGAAAACCCGTACGAGGCGCTGGTGCTGATGGAGGCCCAGGGCCTGGCATCGGTGGTGGCGGTGAACTCCGAACTGACCTTCCAGCGCGATGTGTGCGAGGGCGAGCGGCTGTACTACACCACGCGGCTGGACTCGATCAGCCAGGAGAAAACCACCGCGTTGGGCACCGGTTTTTTTGTCACGCTGGTGATGACGTATTTCTCGGAAAAAGCCGGGGGTGACGAAGAGGTCGGCCAGCTGCTGTTCCGCGTTTTCAAGTTCCGCCCGGCCAACCCGGTCAAGAAGCCCGATGCCGCCGCCGACAAGGCCAAGGCAGCAGCGCCAGCCACCGCCAAGCGCCCGTTGCCGGGCATCAGCGACGACACGCGCTTTTTCTGGGACGGCGCGCGCGCCGGCAAGTTGCTCATCCAGCGCTGCAAAAGCTGTGGCGAGCTGCGCCACCCGCCCGGCCCGGTCTGCCCCAGCTGCCATTCGTTCGAATGGGACACGCTTGAAGCCTCGGGCCGCGGCACGGTGTACTCGTTCGTGGTGATGCACTACCCGGAAGTGCCGCCGTTCGAGCACCCGAACCCGATCGTGCTGGTGGAGCTGGAAGAGGGCACGCGCCTGATTTCGCAAATCGTCGGCATTGCGCCGGGCGACGTGAAGATTGGCCAAGCCGTGCAGGTGGAATTCAACACCTTCAACGACGGCGAACTGGTGTTGCCGCAATTTCGCCCGGTGGCAGCGGCTGCAGCAACCGAAGGAGTGACCGCATGAATTTCCAATTGAGCGAAGACCAGAGCGCATTTGCCGAAATGGCCAGCGGCCTGTTTGCCGATTTTTGTGGCGACGACCAGCTGCGCGAACACGACGCCTCGGGCGCGCCGTTCATGCAGGGGCTGTGGCAGCAGTGCGTGGCCTCCGGCCTGAACACCGTGCTGGTGCCCGAAGACCAGGGCGGCCTGGGCCTGGGCATGACCGAGCTGATGGCGGTGCTGGAGCAGCAGGGCCGCGCCCTGGCGCTGGTGCCGTTGTGGGAGCCGCAGCTGACCGTGGCGGCCCTGGCGCAATTTGCACCGGCTGCCTTGCCGCAGGTGCTGGACGATGCGGTATCGGGCACGGCGCCGGTGGCGCTGTCGCTGAATGCGCTGACGCAGTCGCGTGGCCCGTCGCTGCAGCTGGCCCGTGCCGGTGGCGGCTGGACCCTGAGCGGCCAGGCCGATGCCGTGCCGCTGGGCGCCCAGGCACGCCATGCGCTGCTGGCCGCCGATGCCGAAGGCCAGATGCGCCTGGTGCTGGTGGAGCTGGCGCAGGCCGGCGTGGAGCGCGCCGAAGGCATGGACCAGCACCACCTGTCGGTGGCCGACCTGGCGTTTGACGGTGTGGCCGTGGCAGACGCCAATGTGCTGCCGGTGGAAGCCACCGGCTGGGTCGAGCAGCGCGCCATTGCCTGCCTGGCGGCACTGCAGCTGGGCGTGACGCAGGAGCAGCTGCGCCGCACGGTGGGGTATGTCAGCGAACGCGAGCAGTTTGGCCGCGTGATCGGCAGCTTCCAGCTGGTCGCCGGCCAGATGGCCGACGGCTACATTGCCACCGAAGCACTGCGCACCTCGGTGTGGCAGCTGGTCTACCGGCTGGACGCCCAGCTGGGCGCGGCGCCGCAGGCCTGGGCCACGCGCACGCTGGCCAACGACACCGGCCACCGCGCCGGCCACATGGCGCAGCACGTGCACGGCGGCATCGGCGTGGACCTGACCTACCCGATCCACCGCTTCCTGTTCTGGAGCCGCGCACTGGCCGTGGCGCTGGGCGGCACCGAGCACCACCTGGCCCGCCTGGGCGACTGGCTGGCCGACAACGACACCCTGGGCTGGAAGTACGACGCTGCCGAAGACCAAGGAAACAGCAAAAACAACAGCGACAACAGCACCCAACCCAGCCACAAGGAGGCCGACCATGCCGAAGTTTGACGACATCACCGTGGGCACCGAACTGCCCGCACTGAGCGTGCCCGTGACGGTGGCGCTGGTGACCGGTGGCGCCATTGCCACGCGCGACTACTTTCCCGGCCACCACGACCTGGAAGCCGCACGCGAACTGGGCTCGCCGCACCTCTTCATGAACATCCTGACCACCAACGGTCTGGTGCAGCGCTTCATTGACAGCTGGAGCGGACCCGAAGGGCGCATGTGCGACCTGAAGATCAAGCTGGGCGCGCCCAACTACCCGGGCGACAGCATGGCCATCAGCGGCGCCGTCACTGACAAGCGCGACAGCGACCGCACGGTCGAAGTGACGCTCAAAGGCGCCAACTCGATGGGCAACCACGTCACCGGCACGGTGCGTGTGGCCCTGCCTTGATTTGACGCCGCACAGCCAGGAGCAACCCCTTACATGAACGATCTCTCCATTTCCGGCCGCGCCTCCATCGCCGGCCTGGGCACCACCGAGTTTTCCAAGAACTCCGGTCGCACCGAAATTCGCCTGGCCATGGAAGCCACGCTGGCCGCGCTGGCCGACGCCGGCATCGACCCCAGCGAGGTGGACGGTTTCTCGTCGTACACCGTGGACAAGGTGCCCGAGTACGAAATTGCCCGCCTGCTGGGCGCCAAGGACGTCAAGTTCTTTTCCCAAGTGCCGCACGGCGGCGGGGCAGCCTGTGCGCCGGTGCTGCATGCGGCCATGGCCGTGGCCACCGGCATCGCCAAGACGGTGGTGGTCTACCGCGCCATGAACGAGCGCAGCTGGTACCGTTTTGGCAACGGCAACTACGGCTTTGGCTCGTCGCCGATTGTCGAAAACGTCAACTACGGCTGGTACATGCCTTACGGCTTTCACACGCCGGCCGCCTGGGTGGGCATGTTCGCCCAGCGCTACATGCACCGCTATGGCGCCACCAGCGAAGATTTTGGCCGCGTGGCCGTGGCGGCGCGCGACTTTGCCGCCACCAACCCGGCAGCGTTCTTCCATGGCAAGCCGATCACTCTGGAAGAGCACCAGGCTTCGCGCTGGATCTGCGAGCCGCTGCACCTGCTCGACTGCTGCCAGGAGTCCGATGGCGCGGTGGCCATGGTCATCACGTCCAGTGAACGGGCGCGTGACATGAAGCAGAAGCCGGTCGTCATCAAGGGCGCAGCCCAGGGCCTGAGCGACGGCCAGCAGATCATGACGTCGTACTTTCGCGAAGACATCACCGGTCTGCCCGAAATGGGTCTGGTCGCCAAACAGCTCTGGCAGCAAAGCGGCCTGTCGGCCGAAGACATCCAGACAGCGGTGATCTACGACCATTTCACGCCGTTCGTCCTGCCGCAGCTGGAAGAATTCGGTTTCGTCAAGCGTGGCGAGGCCAAGGAATTCATCCGCGCCGGCCACCATGCTCGCGGCGGCAAGCTGCCGATCAACACCCACGGCGGGCAACTGGGCGAAGCCTACATCCACGGCATGAACGGCATTGCCGAGGGCGTGCGCCAGGTGCGCGGCAGCTCGGCCAACCAGGTGAGCGACGTACACAACGTGCTGGTCACGGCCGGCACCGGCGTGCCCACCAGCGGCCTGATTCTGGGCGAAGCCTGAACCGGACAAGGACAAAAAAACGATGTTCATCGACCTCACCCCCGAACAGCACGCCCTTCGCCTGAAGGTGCGCGACTATTTCAACAGCCTGATGACGCCCGAGCTGCGCATGGAGCTGCGCGGCGCCGAAGGCGGCGACACCTACCGCAACACCATCCGCCAGATGGGCAGCGACGGCTGGCTGGCCGTGGGCTGGCCCAAGGAGCACGGCGGCCAGGGCCTGAGCGCCACCGAGCAGCTGATCTTCTTTGAAGAAGCCAACATTGCCGGTGCGCCACTGCCCTTCGTGACCATCAGCACCGTTGGCCCTGCGCTGATGGAAAACGGCACGCAGGCGCAAAAAGAGCGTTACCTGCCCGGCATTGCCTCTGGCGAAACCATCTTTGCCATTGGGTATTCCGAGCAGCAGGCCGGCTCCGACCTGGCCACGCTGAAAACACAGGCACGCCTGGAAGGCGACCTGGAGACCGGCCATTTCGTGGTCAACGGCGCCAAGCTGTGGACTTCGGGCATCGAGTCGGCCGACCACGTCTGGCTGGCAGTGCGCAGCAGCCCCGACCTGGCACGCCACAAGGGCATCTCCATCATGATCATGGACACCGATGCGCCGGGTTTCTCGCACACGCTGATCCAGACGGTGGGCAACTTCACGGCCGCCACCTATTACGACAACGTCGAAGTGCCGGCCAGCAACCTGGTGGGCGAACTGCACGGTGGCTGGAAGCTCATCACGGCGCAGCTCAACCACGAGCGCCTGGGCCTGGGATCGTGGTCGGACAAGGTGTTCGGCCCGTTCACGCGGGTGCTGCAGTGGGCCAAGGCGCGCGACGAGCAAGGCCGCCGCGCGGTCGACCAGCCCT
>JAGOCN010000107.1 GCA_017998735.1 Giesbergeria sp. | reverse complement strand
GTAGTGGGCGCTGCTCCACTGACTACTACAAATGCTCAACAGCTTCAATTTGCTGAAGGTGGCATTGGTCACGCATTGCTGTTCCCTTACTACAACGCGCAAAACGGCAACATGACCGTTCTGAACGTGGTCAACACTGATACTTCGAACGGCAAAGCTGTCAAAGTGCGTTTCCGTGGCGCGCTGAATTCTGACGACGTTCTTGACTTCCAGGTCTACATGTCGCCAGGTGACGTGTGGACGGCTGCAGTGTCTGCTGGTTCGGACGGCGTGGCCCAGATCATCACGAACGATGGAAGCTGCACACTGCCCAAGCTGAACAAAGGCGTTGGACAATCGTTTGTGCAAGACCGTTTGAACGGCAATCTGAGCGTGGCTGACAAGGCCAACAACACCCGTGAAGGCTACGTTGAGATTTTCAACATGGCTGACGTGCCGCCAACGTTGCGTGGCGCGAACACTACCAACCCACTGTTCACTGCAATCAAGCACGTGAACGGCGTTGCTCCTTGCACGGACGCTGCTCTCAATGGCACGCTCGTCAGTCTGACTAGCCCTGCTGCTGTAGCTGCTGCCGGTTTCGACACCCCTTCCACGGGTCTGGTCGGTGACTACTACATTATCAACGTTGCCCAAACGACCACGTTCTCTGGTGGTGCTACTGCCATTCGTGCGTTGACAAATACCACTGGTGCAGGTGTCAATGCACGTGGTAACTTTGTTCACTTTCCACAGAGCGCCAGCACCGCTAACAACGTAGACAACTATACAGCTGACCCGCTTTTCCGTTCGGCAAATGTAACTGACGCTGCAGGCGTTGCCGTTACTTCGCCAAAGATTGCTGCTGCAAACTACGACCTGCCTGACATGTCGACGCCTTATTTCACGGCGCCTGGCGCAAACGCTCCTCTGGTGCAGGCCCGCGAGTTGACCGACGCTTTGGCAGTGTTCTCGGTGGTGAACCAGTACGCCAATGACGGCAGCATCAATGCCAAGACTGACTGGGTGTTCTCGATGCCCACGCGCCGTTACAACGTGGCTGCCAACTATGCTGCTACAACTACCACGGCTGCTGACTACCGTTTGTTTACCAACCTTCCTGTCAACCGCTTCACGGCTGGAAACACGGCAGTGGTCAACGGTGCTATTTGCGTGAACTCGGACGGCACCACGTTCTATGACCGCGAAGAAACCAGCAAGGTGGACGGCGCGGTCTTCTCGCCAGGCACGGCTGTAAAGACCCGTTTCTGCGGAGAAGCCAGCGTGTTGAGCTTTGCAGATTCCGGCGTTTCGGTGCTGGGTGGTTCGGTGGCGCGTCAGAACGTCTCTGGCGTGTACGTCAATGGCTGGGCCAACGTGAACACCAGCAACGGTGGTCTGGGTCTGCCAATCTTGGGTTCTGCTTTCATCAAGTTGTCCAACCCACAAGCTACCTCCGGCATGTCTGGCACCTACGGCATCTCTTGGCCGCACCGTTTCAACCGCTTCCAGTAAGCATAGAAACTTCTCGCATTAATGCGGTCTAAAAAGCGGGGGCTAGCCCCCGCTTTTTTTATGTCTACAGGATTTCACGAACAATGACCCCATTTTTTTCCGTTGTTTCCCTTCCGCTTGCGCCTATCGCAAGTGCTTTTGCTCTATCGACTTTGTTGGCTGGTGCAGCGCATGCACAACCTACCGCACTGGTGCAAGGCCAGGGTGTGACCATCACGGCCGCTGACATGCAGGCAGATTCGGAACGCATGCCGCCCGAGATGCGCAGTCTGGTTCTGTCCGACGTACGCAAGACGGCACAGATTGCAGAAAATCTTTACATCCGCCGCGTGCTGGCCAACCAAGCTGTAGAAAAAGGTCTGGACAAAGATCCAGCCATTGCCGCTGCTGCGTCCATTGCACGGGACAAGGTGCTATCGGATGCGCTGATTTTGAAGATGGACGAAAAAAACATGCCCAGTGGTGCAGCGCTGGAAGCGATGGCCCGCAACGTGCACAAGGCCAACCCGGATCGGTTCAAGACCAAGGAACAAGTCCATGTACGGCATATTTTGTTGTCCAAGGACGGAGACAAAGCGCGGACGGACGCTGAGGCTGTGCTTAAACAATTGAAGGCGGGCGTCGATTTTGCAGTGCTGGCCAAAGAGCACTCCAAAGACCCTGGCAGCGCTGCCAAGGGTGGCGACCTGGGTGCGTTTGAGCATGGTCGCATGGTGCCTGAATTCGACACTGCAGCCTTTGCACTGAGCAAGCCAGGTGATCTGAGCGACTTGGTGGAATCCAAATTCGGTTACCACATTATTCAGTTGACAGAGAAAAAGCCGGCCAAACGGCAGTCTTATGAAGAAGTGCACGATGCACTGGTAGAGGAAGTGCGAGGCAAGGCACTGCAGGATGCCCGTCTGGCAGAAGTTCAAAAGATTCAGGCGGGCGCCAAACCAGATGTGGCAGCCATTGAGGCATTTGCTGCAGGTTACAAACCTGAGAAATAGACCATCCCGGCCATGCTCCCCAAATGGTGCGAAAGGCACAATCCCTTGTTTGGATTTTTCGTGCGGCGCAGGCCCGCCGCAGCTTGAATGATTGCCTTGTTCCATGAATTGCGCTCCGTGTGGAGCGCGCGTTCGCTTGTCTGGGTGCTCACGCGTCGCGAGGTGGCCGCCCGCCATGCCGGCACCGCTGTTGGTGTGCTGTGGCCGTACCTGCAGCCGCTGCTGACTGTGGCGGCCTATTACCTGGTGTTTGACGTGGTGTTTTCCATGCGCCTGGGCGAAGGCGCGCCCACGCACGCCGTGGGCACTTTTCTGGTGGTGGGCGCACTGCCCTGGATGGCGTTTTGCGACGCGGTGTCGCGCGGCATGAACAGCCTGATCGAGGCTGGCGGCCTGCTGCAGAAAAACCCCTTGCCGCCGGTGCTGATTGTGGTGCGCGCCGTGCTGGCCAGCGCTGTGATCTACGGGCCGCTGCTGCTGCTGGTGGCCCTGGTGTACACGCCGCTGCACCGTTTCAACCCGGCCGTTCTAGCCTTTGCACCGCTGCTTCTGCTGCAGTTGCTGCTGTGCCTGCTGCTGGGCTATTTGCTGGCCATTTTGGCGGCGGCCCTGCGCGACACGGTGCAGGTGGTGGGCTTTTTGCTGTCGGTGGGCATTTACCTCAGCCCCATTCTTTTTCCACTCACCTTGTTCCCTGAAAACTGGCGCTGGGTGCTGTGGCTGAACCCGGCCACGGCGTTTGTCATTGGCTACCAGCAGGTGCTGCTGCAGGGCGCATGGCCGCCTCCCAGCGTGTGGCTGGTGGTGCTGGTGTGGCTGGCCGCACTGGCACTGGCCTTGAACGTGATGGTGGCGCGCAGCCGCGACCAGCTGGTGGACTGGCTGTGACGGCGCAGCAGCAATGCCCCATTGACCCGCAAGGCGCAGCCAACACCTGCCCTGCCGGTGGCAACACGACTGTGCTGAAAGTGCAAGGGCTGGGTAAGGAATACAAGCTGTACGCGTCGCCGCGCGACCGGCTCAAGGCGCTGGTCACCGGCCATGCCCACCACCACAGCCACTGGGCGCTGCAGGATGTGTCGTTTGAGCTGCAGCGCGGCCAGTGCATTGGCGTGATTGGCGACAACGGCGCCGGCAAAAGCTCGCTGCTTAAGCTGCTGGCCGGCACGCTTCAGCCCAGCACCGGCAGCATCGAGTGCGTGGGCCGCGTCACGGCCATTCTGGAGCTGGGCGCGGGGTTTCACCCCGACTTCAGCGGGCGCGACAACCTGTACTTTGGCGGCAGCCTGATTGGTATCGATCACCAAGAGATGGCGCGGCTGGAGCCGGACATCATCGAGTTTTGCGAGCTGGGCGAGGCGCTGGACCGGCCGGTCAAGACCTATTCGTCGGGCATGGCGGTGCGGCTGGCCTTTGCGCTGGTCACAGCGGTGAAGCCAGACGTGCTGATCATTGACGAAGCACTGGCCGTGGGCGACCAGCATTTTCAGAAGAAATGTATCGAACGCATCATGGCGTTCCGCAGCAATGGCTGCACTATTTTGTTTTGCTCGCACAGCCCGTACCACATTCGCCACCTGTGCGACGTGGCGCTGTGGCTCAAAGGTGGGCGCGTGGCGCAACTGGGTGCCACCGAGCCGGTGCTGGCCGCCTACGACCTGCACTCGCGCCAGCGCTTGGCGCAAGAGCCGGGCGCGGCACCAGCGGCTTCGAATTCTGTACATGCACAGGACAGCGGGGCAGTGGTTGCATTGGATATCGCGCCCGCTGCTGTCCACGGCGCTGCACCGGCAACAGCACAGGACAAGGGCAGCGCCCGCATTCTGTCGGTCGATGTGAAAGACCTGGGCGAGCCGCAGGGCGAACGCCCTGGCGTGCTCCACAGCCTGGACTTGGTGGTCACCATCACCGCCCGGGGGCGCGGCGCCGAGCGTCCGCACATCGGCTTCATGATTGAGCAGTCGCAGGGCGTGGGCATTACGTCGCTGGCAACGCATGAGGACGGTGCCATGCCGGTGCAGTTGCCCGACGGCACCTGGCAATCGGTGCTGACTTTTCCCGAGTTGCCGCTGCACAGCGGCGACTACGTCATCAGCGTTTTTCTGTTCGATGAGACCGGGCTGGCGGTGTACGACGAATGGTTCCAGTTTCTGCATTTCAGCTTCATCTTCCCGAAGCCCCTGCCGGGGTTGGTGCGCCTGCCGCACCACTGGGCCTGAGCCAGCGGGTATGCTGCATGCCGGCTGGGCAGGATAATCCACCCCCTATGACATCCTCCACAACGCAACATCCTAGCCTTGGCCAGCGCCTGCTAGACGAAGGTCAGCAACTGCTGGCCCAAGGCGACCGGGCAGGCGCCGCACAGGTGCTGGCGCGTGCGCGCGACGAGCGCGACACGGTGCTGGCGGCGCACGCCCTGATTGAAAGCCATGGCCTGGTTGGCTCGTTCACCAACATGGCGGGGCTGGACTGCAGCATCTCACCGCAGGACGATATTTTTGGCTTCTTTGCTGGCCATCCTTCCAGCCACAATCCGCTGCGCGACTATTTTGCCGACGGCTGGCGCACGCTGTCGGAGCTGATGCTGCTGCTTGAAGCCGTGGACCAGCCTTTGCTGAAAACCCCGCGCGTGCTGGAATTTGCCAGCGGCCATGGCCGCTTCACACGGCACCTGGTTAAGGCGTTGGACACCGGCCGCGTGGTGGTGTCGGACGTCGTGCCCAGCGCAGTGGAGTTTTCGAAAAGCACTTTTGGCGTGGATGGCTTCTTGTCGGCCAGCGTGCCCGAGGAAGTGCAATGGCCGCAGCGCTATGAGCTGGTGTTTGTGCTGTCGCTGTTCAGCCACCTGCCGCGCAGCACTTGGTCGCGCTGGCTCAAGGTGCTGTACGAAGCAGTAGCGCCAGGGGGCTTGCTGGTGTTCAGCACGCATGGCGTGAAGGCCGCCGTGTTTGACAGTGTGGTGCTGGACAGCGATGGTTTCTTTTTTGCCCCGTCCAGCGAATCGAATGCCATAGATGCGCAGGAGTACGGCACGGCTTTCACATCCGAGGCCTTTGTGTTGCAGAGCATTGCAGACACCTTAGGCGCGGAATGCCTGGTGCACAAGGCGCCAGTGCATTTTTGGAACCACCAGGATGCTTATGTGTTGCGCCGGCTGTGAACCTACCCAGTGCAACTGCGATGCGTGGACAGTGATGAAAGCGGTGGCACCATGAACTGGAAGCTGCGTCTGCAGGAACGCCTGTGGGGCCTGGCGCCGTGGGATGCCCAGCGCATCAGCGACGAGTGGTTCAGGGCGCATTTCGAATATGCTGCTGACGTGGTGCACAACTGGATAGGCAGCGTGCTCGATGTGCGCACGGCGCAGCTGCTGAACTTTGGCTGCGGCGACGGCATCACCGACCTGGCGCTGGTGCTGCGCCATGGTGCCACCGCCATCCATGGCGTGGACATCCGGCGCGAATATGCCAAGCTGCCGCGCATTGCGCGCGAGCAGCTGGGCATGGCGCGCATTCCGGCGGGCATGACGTTCGAGACCATCACGCCCGGTGCGCCGCTGGCCGGGCGGCGCCCGCTGGTGGACGGCATCATGAGCTGGTCCACCTTCGAGCATGTGCAGCGCGACCAGCTGGCGCCGATCTTTAGCGACCTGCATGCCTGCCTGCGGCCAGGCGGCTATTTTTTCATTCAGATCGAGCCGCTGTTCTATTCGCCTTTTGGTTCGCACCTGCGGCGTTACGACGAAGTGCCGTGGCACCACTTGCTGGTCAGCGAGGGCGAACTGTGGAAGGTCATTGAAGCGCACCAGGGGCCGATTGACGCTATGGAAACTGACTTCGGTTTTGCCGACTTTGGCGTGGACGGCTACAAGAAATTTGTCTTCAACGAATACCGCGCGCTCAACCGCCTGAC
>JAGOCN010000106.1 GCA_017998735.1 Giesbergeria sp. | reverse complement strand
GTTCCAGCACGCTGGAGAGCGCAAACACGTTGCGCACATCGTCTTCCACCACCAGCACGGTGCGCCCTTCCAGAGTGGCGTCGCGGTCGCGCGCCACCTGCAGCATGCGGCGGTGGTCGGCCGGCAGGGTGGACTCGACCTGGTGCAGAAACAGCGTCACCTCGTCCAGCAGCCGCTCGGGCGAGCGCACGTCCTTGATGATGATGGACCGGGAAAAGCGCCGCAGCCGCTGCTCTTCGTCGCGCGACAGCGAGCGGCCCGTGTAGACGATGACCGGCGGGAAAGCGATTTCATCGTGCTCCGACATCTGTTCGAGCAGCTCGTAGCCGCTCATGTCGGGCAGGCTCAGGTCCATCACCATGCAGTCAAAGGTGGTGCTGCGCAGCAGTTCCAGGGCGCGCTGGGCTGTTTCCACGGCAACGATTTCCACCTCGCCGCTGCCCAGCAGCGCCTTCATGCTCTCGCGCTGGTTCTCGTCGTCCTCCACCACCAGCACGCGGCGCAGCACCTGTGTGAACTTCGCCTCCAGGCGTTCGAGTGCCTGCACCAGTTCCTCGCGTTTGACCGGCTTGAGCGCATAGCCGATGGCGCCGCGCTCCAGCGCTTCCTGCGAGTAATCGGCCACCGACAGCATGTGCACCGGAATGTGCCGCGTGACGGGGTTGCGCTTGAGCTGGTCCAGCACGCCCAGCCCGGAAAAGTCGGGCAGGTTCACGTCCAGCACGATGGCGCTGGGCAGGTACTTGGTGGCCGCTGCCAAGCCGTCGGTGCCGTTCAACGCCACCAGGCACTGGAAGCCCATTTCATGCGACAACTCGTGCAGGATGCGGGCAAAGCGCGCATCGTCCTCGATCACCAGAATGGTGCCCGCGCCGGTGCCAAGCGCGGCGCCGTCCCGGTCGTCCACCACACCGGCCGGGGCTGGTCCGGAGGCGCCGGCCAGCAAGGCATTGCTTGTCGGCGCCGCTGCTTGCGTTGCTGTTGCTGCTGTTGCTGCCACGGCGCTGGCCGGCGGCAGGGCCGGTGCCGCTGGGGTTTGCGGCATGCGGGCACTGGCCTCCAGGGGCAGCTGCAGCCGTGCCGCCAGTGCCGCAGGAAATTCCTGCGCGGGCGGTGCATCGGGCAAGACCAGCGTGGTCGGAAGGGTCAGCGTGAAGGTGCTGCCCTTGCCGGGCGCACTTTGCACCGTCAGCTTGCCACCCAGCAAATGCGCCAGATCGCGCGAAATCGACAGCCCCAGCCCGGTGCCGCCGTACTTGCGGTGCGTGCTGCCATCGGCTTGGCGGAAGGCGTCAAAAATCAGGTCGTGCTGGTGCTGGGCAATGCCGATGCCGGTGTCGGTGACGGTGAAGGACACGGTGTTGCCCGAATTTCGGCTGACGCGCAGCGCCACCTGGCCCTGGGCGGTGAACTTGATGGCGTTCGAGAGCAGGTTGCGCAGGATTTGCGACAGCCGCAGCGGATCGGTTTCAATGCTGGGCGGCGCATCCGGCTCCACCACAGCGGTCAGCACCAATCCTTTTTCCTGTGCCAGCGAATGCAGCGGGTCCATCAGCGACTGCATGGCGCGCTCCAGCACCACCGGCTCGGCCACGATGGAGGCCTGCCCGGCCTCGATTTTTGCCAGGTCCAGGATGTCGTTGATGAGCGACAGCAGGTCGTTGCCGGCCGCCAGGATGGTGGCGGCGTACTTGACCTGGTCCGGCGTCAGGTTGCCCTTCTTGTTGTCCGCCAGCAGCTTCGACAGGATCAGTGTCGAGTTCAGCGGCGTGCGCAGTTCGTGGCTCATGTTGGCCAGAAACTCGCTCTTGTACTGGCTGGCGATTTCCAGGTCGCGCGCCTTTTCCGACAAGGCTTGCTGGGCCAGGAGCAGGTCGGTGGTCTGGCGTTCCAGTTTTTGCGTCTGCTCTTCCAGAAAGGCATTGCTGCGTTCCAGCTCGCTTTGCTGGATTTCCATCTGTGCCTGCGATTCCTGCAGCACGCGGCTTTGCTGCTCCAGCTCTTCGTTGCTGACGCGCAGCTCTTCCTGCTGCGCCTGCAGCTCTTCAGACTGGCGCTGGGTTTCCTCCAGCAATTCTTCCAGCCGCGAGCGGTCGGTGGCCGAGCGGATGGCGCTGGCAATAGTCTCGGAGGCACGCTCCAGCAGTTCGATGTCGGTGGCGTCCAGGGTGCGAAAAAACCCCATTTCCAGCACCGCATGCAGCTTGCGGTGCAGGAGCGCCGGCACCACCACCAGTTCGGCGGGCGCCGCACGCCCGGTGCTGGACGACACCGCCAGGTAGCCGGCGGGCACGTCGCGCACATGCAGCAGTGTCTGGTTCTGCGCCACCTGGCCGGCCAGCCCCTGGCCCGGTGCAATGCGCTTGGGCGCCTGTTCATCGGCCAGAGCAAAACCGCCAAAACGCTGCAGCGCCCGGTCGGCATCGACCGCATAGGCCGCGCCCACCTTGGCGTCCATGAACTGCGCCAGGTAGATCAGCGCCTTCTGTCCCAGGTCGTCCAGGCGCATGTCGCCCTGCAGGCGCTGGCCCAGCCCCATCAGGCCGCTCTTGATCCAGCTTTGCTGCATCTTGGTGCGGTAGTCGCGCGCGTTCATCACGGCCGACACCAGAATCAGCACCAGCAATACCGCCGCGCCCATCCAGGTCACGCTGCTGGAAAAGCGCGAGGCTTCTTCCCACTGCACGCGCCGTGCTTCCCATTCGGCCCGCTCTGCCGCCAGCATGTCGCGCACCAAGGTGCGGATGTTGGCCATGTTCACGCGGCCCACATCGGTCATCACCACTGCCAGGGCCGCGGCGCGGTCACCGCCGCGCTGCAGGCCGATGGTTTCGGCCATCTCGGCCATTTTTTGCTGCGACAGCGCAGACAGCTGCGCCAGGCGGTCGGCCTGGGCCGCGTCCCAGTCCAGCCGGTTCAGGCCTTCAAAACTTTTCTGCAACCGCTCCTGGGCAGCGGCATAAGGCTCCAGATGGCGCTCGTCGTTTGTCAGCAAATAACCGCGTTGGCCGGTTTCCGCATCGCGCAGTGACAGCAGCACCAGCTGCGTCAGGTCGATGGCACGCACCGAGGCATGCATCTGCTGCACCGCCTTGGCGCGTTCCTCCGATGCGCGGTAGGTGATGCCTGCAATCACCATGGTGGCCAGCGCAGCCAGCAGGAACCACACCAGCAGGCGGTAGGGCAGGGTGTTGCGGTCGCGCCAGCTGGGCTCTGCCACGGAAGAAGAATTCATTGCAGTTCAAGACCCGAAAAAACACAGGAACGCCAAGGCCGTTCGCGCCATTCCATCCGGTTGGAAAATGAAAGGGCCGCACACGGTGCACCGCAAGAGGAACCCAGCCAGTGGCGCAAGGGTGCTCAGGCACTGCAGAAACATTTTTTCTGCACCTTGGCACAGTAGCGTTTCAGCACAGGGCGGTTGCTGGCTGGCTGAATGGCTGAATGGCTGGTGGACAGACAGGAAAGCCAAGGTGAAAACTACTGGAGCGGGCGATGGGAATCGAACCCACGTCTTGAGCTTGGGAAGCTCAGGTCCTGCCATTGAACGACGCCCGCGAAGCGCCAAATTATAGGCAGCGCGCCAGAGCCGGGCCGTCTCGGGGTGGACGCTGCCCGGAATGGGAAAAGCACGGTGCAGGGCAGCTGCGCACAAAGGCCTGAATCGACCTTTGAAAATATATGCCAAAAGTGCCTCCAGCGCATACAGAACGTGCGCTAGCAGCTATGAAAAAATGAGCAATTTTTGGTAGGTGTGCTTGCATTGCATTTCCTGGTTCTGGTGCCTGCGGGCGCACGCAGCGGCCAGGCACCAGGAAATAATCCAAACCCTGTCTGGCAGCGGTTGGCTGTTGCACCAATTCATCAGCTGGTTATTTTTTTGGAGCGCATTGCGAAAGCTGCGCCCCACAGCGAAAACAAGGTGCTGAGCAATTCAATGTAACTTACACGGTTTGGTCAGGAAGCCATATTCTGAAAATCAAAGCAATACAGCATTCCCCGTCCCATTTTCCAAGCGGTGCCTTCAGTTCAGCGCGGTGCCCTTGCCATCATTTCAGGTTTCAGAACTGGCATTGCTCCATTGATCGGATTGCAGCATTGCCGCGCAGAAAGGGTTGAATTTTGCTATCGAAACAAGAGCTGCTGTCGTAGGCTGCGCTTGCGCTGGAGGCAGTTTTTACCAAAAATCCAGATCTGAAGCGCAAGCAGTTCTTCTGCCTTGGTATCGCACCGTCCAGCCAGCCTGAAACAGATTTAAGCTTGCCGGCCTATGCCAAACACCCTTTTTTCACCTCCCCTGACTCCTGCAGCGCAGGTCGTGCAGCGCCTCTGCCAGGACGGGTTTGCCGTGCTCAATGCCGAAGAGGTGGCGCGCTGGAGCGGCTGCTCCCTGGCTGCGCTGGAGCGCCTGCAGGCCGACTGGAACACCCTGCCGCCCGATGAGCATTTGAAAGACGGCGGGCGCTACCGGCGCCGGCGCCATGCCTCTTTTGAAGTGCAGGGTGAGCGCGTACGCCTGGTGCCGCACCGCGCCCACTGGCAGCCGCTGGAATACAACGCGCTGCACGGCGGCATGGAGCGATGGTTTGCGCCAATGCTGGACGCCACGGTGCAGCAACCCGTGTGGCAGCAGCTGGTGCGCGCCCTTGCGCAGCTGGCCGAAAACGTTTTTGCATCCCCGAAGCTGCAGGTACCTGCGCCCTGGTTTGTCGAGGCCCACCAGTTCCGCATCGACACCACCGACGGCATTGGCCGCCCGACGCCGGAAGGCGCGCACCGCGACGGGGTGGACCTGGTGGCGGTGTTTCTGGTGGAGCGCTCGGGCATCAAGGGCGGTGAAACCCGTGTTTTTGAAGCCGCCGGGCCAGCAGGCCAGCGCTTCACGCTGTCGCAGCCCTGGTCGCTGCTGCTGCTGGACGATGCGCGCATGGTGCACGAAAGCACCCCCATCCAGCCGCTGGACGGCACGGGGCACCGCGACACCCTGGTGCTGACCTGCAGGCGCGGCAGTTTTCAGGGGCTGGAGGCACTGCCTTCGGCGACGGCTGCCTGAAGCTGGGCGCTGAACCGGCGGTTTTGGTGTTCCAGACACTGCGGGCCACAAATCCGGGCTGGTGATACCCGTAGGGATCGATGCCGGTCAAGGTGCCTGTGCGCCCATCGGCGACACTGTGTTTGCACCTCCGCAGGCCGCTGGTCTGCACTTTTCACCCCTTTTGAAGGAGAAAAATCCCATGTTCAAGCACATTCTGGTTCCGGTGGACGGCTCATCGACCTCCATGCTGGCCGTGGCCCGGGCGGCCGCACTGGCCAAGCACTTTGGCAGCGCCGTGACAGCGCTGTATGTGGTGGACCCGTACCCCTTCACCGGCATCGGCGCCGACTTTGCCTATGGCCAGGCGCAGTACCTGAGCGCTGCCACGGCAGAGGCCAACACGGCGCTGGAAGCCGTCAAGAAAGCCATGCAGGATGCTGGCGTGAACGCCGATACGGTGGTGGGCGAGGGCCATGCGGTGCACGAGGGCATCGAGCGCGCCATCGAAAGCACCGGCGCCGACCTGGTGGTGATGGGCTCGCATGGCCGCCGCGGGCTGGAAAAATTCATGCTTGGCAGCGTGACGCAGCGCGTGCTGGGCGTGGTCAAGGTGCCGGTGATGGTGGTGCGCGACTGAGTCCAATGCCTGGCAGCTGAAAAGCACGGAAGCACAGTTCTGCTGCGCGCAATTTTGCGGTTTTTGCTGGAATTTCCAGGCTTTTGGCAGGGTGGAAGCGTATTTGGTCCGAGGGCACAACTGCGCTATGGACAGAACCAAGACATTCCGTCCTTTTTCGCCCTCTTGCCTGTCATCCCGCCTGGTCTGGCACTGCCCTGGGTTCCAGCGGGATTCATTGGCACAAAAAGAAAGCCCTTTGTCTGGTTTTTCAGGCGGGTATTGCATTGAGGCAAGCTTCTTCGGAGATGGAATTGCCTTGGGCACACACCAAAAAAAACCGGGACTTCCATCCCGGTTTTTGTGAAGCCAACTTTTGCAGGTCAAGTCAGAGGATGGTCAAACCAATCCTGCAGTTTTGCCATCTTCAAGTTCGGTGGTCAATCCTTCTTTGCCTTGCTGCGCGCAGTAGCCAATCCCAGCAGCGCTACACCAAACAGCGCCAAAGAGCTTGGCTCTGGAACATTGTTGGGCGGTGGAATTTTGGCCGTGTACTCGTAAACAACATTCAGGCGGTAACGGGCTTGGGTGGAGATGGCAGAAGCCAGGTTGCCATTGTCCGTTTGCAACGCGCCAGTGCCAATAGCGCGCACATTATAGCCAGCGCTGCCCAAGGTGCCCACGCCAATCAGTGAAGCCAAGGCAGCACCAGTGAGCGTGATGCTGTCTGCTTTGCCTGCAGTGAGGTCGCCAGAGTTGAGTCCAGAA
>JAGOCN010000105.1 GCA_017998735.1 Giesbergeria sp. | reverse complement strand
TTTCAGCAGCGTGCTCTTGCCTGCGCCATTGCGTCCGATGATGCCCAGCGCCTGGCCCTGCGGCACCCGCAGGCTCAGGCCGCGCAGCACCCACAGCAGTTCGTGGCGCCGGCGGGCAGGCCGCAGCCATTCGGCCAGCCGGCTCCAGCGCGACGGGTAGCGCTTGTAGGCCTTGCCCAGGTTGAAAATTTCAATGGCCGGCGCAGCGCTATCGGCATTGCCAGCGACAGCAACGGCAACAGCGATATCACCAGCACCAGCACCAGCACCAGCCGCAGCGCCCAGGGCAAAAGGGGCGGTGCTCACAGCTCGTCTGCCATTTCCGGGGCGCGCAGCTGGTACACGCGCCAGCCGCCCAGCAGCAGCAGCGTACCGGCCACTGCCATGCCGCCCAACGCCAGCCAGGCAGTACGCCCGGGCAGCTGGGCATACACAAAAACCTGCTGGTAGTGGTGCACAAACACCGCAAACGGGTTCAACCAGGCCCAGCCCTGCGCCCATGCTGGCAACACCGTGGCGGGATAGACGATGGGTGTGAGCCAGAACCAGAACAGCAGCCCCACATTCACCAGCTGCCCCACGTCGCGAAAGAACACATTCACCGTGGCTGCCAACATCCCCAGCCCCAGCGTCCAGACCACCTGCACCGCCAGCGCCGGCACCACTCCCAGCAGCACCCAGCCCGGCCAGTTACCGCTGACCAGCAAAAACAGCAAAAACAGCGCGCTGATGACCAGAAAGTTGAATGACGTCACCCCCAGCGCCACCAGCGGCAGGCAAATGCGCGGAAAAGTGGCTTTTTTCAGCAGGTTGGCATTGGCCACGAACACCGACTGCAGCCGCCCCAGCGACTCGGCAAAAAACGTCCACGCCAGCAGCCCTGCGCACAGGTAAATGCTGTAGCCATAGGTTGACTCCACCCCTGCCAGCCGGTTGCGCATCACATTGGCAAACACCAGCGTGTAGATGGAAATCATCGCCAGCGGCTGAATCAGCACCCAGGTGCCGCCCAGCAGCGAGCCCCGAAACTGCGCCTCGATGTCGCGCCGCACACTGCCCACAATGAAAGTGCGAAACCTCAGCACATCGCGCACGATGCCCGGTAGCAGTTGCACCGCCGCTGCCTGCCTGCGTTGCCAGAAACTCAATTGCATGTCAGTACTTCCACCACACGGTCCCACGACAGGCCCAATTGTTCTATGCGCGCGCGTCCGGCTTCGCCCATTGCGCGGCTGCGTGCCTTGTCTGCCCACAGCGCCTCGATGGCTTCGGCCAGCGCCTTCGGTTCTGGCGCCACCACCCAGCCGGTCTCGCCCGGCACCACAAACTCCAGCGGCCCGCCCGAATCGGTGCACGTGATCACCGGCTTGGCTGCGTACATCGCTTCCAGCGTGATGTAGCCCAGGTCTTCATCGTGCGGCACAAACACCACGCCAAGGGCATGTTCGTACAGCGCCACGCGCTCGGCGTTGTTGAAGCTGCCCATCAGCCGCACCCGGTCTTGCAGGCCGTGGCGCTCAATAAGCCCTGCATAACGCCCTTGTTGTCCGCCCGTGCCGCCCAGCAAAATCTTGACCGGGCAGCGCAGATGGCGCGCCGCCTCAATCAGCAGGTCTTGCCGCTTGAGCGACTCCAGCCGGCTTGGAAAAAACACATAGCCCCACTCGGCACCACAGCGCAGCGCTTCTGCCCCCGGTGGCGGGTGGTACAGCGGCGATGCCTTCACACCATTGAACTGCTGCATCCGCTCTGCCACCCGTTTTGAATTGGCAAACAACCGCTTGAGGCGTGGCAGCACCCGGCCATCAAAACCCAGCACCTGCGTGCGCAGCCGCTGGAGCGCCGGCGACGCCTGCGCCGGCTCGTACAGCTCATATACCGCGCGGTGCTGGTGCAGCACCCAGGCCGTGTGGTGCGGGTGCGCCAGACCGTAGCCCGGAAACTGCAGGCTGATCAAGCGGTCCACCGACTGTCCGTTGGGGGCACTCAGGTCCAGGCCTTCGCAAAATGCCATCAGCCGCTCAATGTCCGCCTCGGGGGAAAACTTGAACGGCAGGCGAATGCGCTCGACCGCATGGCCTGCCCTGTGCAGTGCCGCCTCCAGGTTGTCGGCATGCATCTCGGCGCCCCCGCGCAAAAACGGCGCCTGGCTGGAAGTCAGCAAAATTCGCATGGAAAAAATAATTAAAAATGATAGCTGCTGGCGCATGGCCAGCAAGGGCTGGAGGCTGATTTCATTCAAATAGCCAGCAGGTACCGAGCATGTACCAGTTCATCACCGCTGGCGCTGGCCTGCGCTCACAGCTTCCTTGCCAGCACTGCAAAGTCCTGCCCACCGCAGGTCATGTGGTTCAGCCGCAAGGCCACTGGCCCATCGACCTGCAATCCCGCCTCAACCGGGTAGGGGTGCAGGCGCGGCACCGCCACCGTTTCCAGACCACAGTGGTTCACCAGAAACTCCAGGCTGTCGGGCGTCAGCGGCTGGCTGTGCGTGGGATCGTGGTGAAAAGTGTGCGTGGCCACCCAGATGTTTTCCGGGTTAGGCGTTTCCATGATCAGCATGCCGCCAGGGCGCAGCACCCGCTGGCACTCCGTCACCAGTGCCAGGCGCAGTGCAAACGACACATGCTCCATCAAATGGAAGGCCGTCACCAGCAGCACCGAATTGTCGGGCTGTGCCCGCAGCCACTCCAGCGCGTCGCGCTCTTGCACCTGCAAACCCTTGGCACGCGCCTCGTCCACGGCCGCAGCGTTCAAGTCCACACCCTGCGCCTCAAAGCCTTCGTCGCGCAGCAGCTCCATCCACACGCCACGTCCGCAGCCCAGGTCAAGGCACGGCCCATTCACGCCCAGCGCCGCGCACAAGTCCTGCACGGTTGCCAGGTAGTCCTCGGCCAGTTGCGCACGCAGCGCGTCCACCGGCCCGCGAAACGACACCTCCAGCGCCGCCAGAAATTCGTCCACCGCCGCAGCCGACACCCCTTCTGTTGCAATGTTCTGTGCCGATGGCACGACTTTGCCTGCATCCACTTTGCCTGTATCTATATAGAGAGGTGCATCTTGCGCATTCAAGGCATCCTGCAAGCCTTCCAAGGAACCCTTGGCCAAACTGCTACGCTGCACCAGCAAACCCAGGCGCCGCTCCTGCGCCTGCAGTCGCGTTTGCAGCACAGCACTGTGGCGCTGCAAGGCCTTTGCATGTTCTGCCCCCATTTGCACACCCTTGCTTTGCAATGCTTGCACCTCCATGGCCTGGTGCTGCAAAGCCTCGGCACTTTCCGCACGCAGCACTGCAGTCTGGTGCTGCAAAGCCTCGGCACTTTCCGCACGCAGCACTGCAGTCTGGTGCTGCAAAGCCTCGGCACTCTCCGCACGCAGCACTGCAGCCTGGTGCTGCAAAGCTTCGGTGCATTGCCCGTGCAACGCCTGCATCTGTTCCTGTTGCTGCGCCAGCGCCTCCAGTGCCTGTGCGTGCGCCGTGCCCGCACTGTCCTGAGCCTGTGACAGCCGTTTCTGCAAAGTCGCGTGGTGTGCTTCCTGGGCAGTGGCCACCTGCCAGGCCAGGCCCAGTGGGCCGCGCTGCAGGCGTGCAGTCTGCCAACGCTCGCTGCGCCGCCATACGCCCCGCACCAGCCAGGGCCCGCGCAGCAGCGGCGAACGCACCGCCCACAGCGCCGCCTTCGCAATCCAGCGCCATGGCAGTGGCTGCCCGCCGTGCAAGGCAGTGGCTTCAGGCGACAACGCTAGCTCGGCCAGCAGTTCTGTGCGCGGTGTGTGCTGGCGCAGCCGCTCCAGCAGGTGCGCTTGGCCGCCCGCATCGGGTGCACGCGCCAGCAGGTGCCGGTACGCCAAAGCCACAAAACCTGCGTCATCGGCCACCAGGTAAGGGCCCAGCCCACCCGCCCGCGCTGCCAATGCCCATGGCACTGCCGCCTGGCTCTGGTCCTGACCTACAGTGCCGGCAGCACCCATTTTCTGGTGGGCAGGGACTGCACTGGAAACCGCACTGGAAGCCAGCCAGGGCTGGGCCTGCATCTGTGTCAGTGCTCCGGTATCGCCATGCTCGGCCGACACCGCACGCAAGCGCTGCAGCAGCGTGTCCAGGTCCAAGGGTTCCACTAAAGATTCATGCATGAAAAAAAACGCCATACGCTTGGTGCAGCAGCAAAAAGCAGAAAAAGCCAAAGCCGGGCCGCCATGAAAACTGCGCTGCGCAAAGGAGAGGGCGGAAAGAAGAGCCAACAACAAGCAAGGCCTGCAGAGCAGCCAAAGACCTGCAGTACCCCAAATGAAAGCTCAAAAATACTGCGGCGCAGCAAATTCCAGCCCGCAAGGCCTGCAAGTGTATCCAATGCGTTTCAACCGCTGTCCACCCTCGGCACTGAATTGAAAGTAAGGCAAATGCAGTGAAAAACCGAACCTGTGCGTATCAAAATGCACCTTTGACAAGCATTGTTACAATGTGTCTGTTTCCCCCCACGTTCAGGCAGTTCGTGGATGCCGCATGGAATAAATGCAATGGGATGTCATTTCCTGTGTGGTATCTTCGTGCGGCACTCCTCACATAGCGGAGGCAGATTCACTATCACCGGAGAAACTTTCCATGGCTGCAGCTCAGTATTTTCAACAAGTTCAAAAAATTTACATTGCTTTCTATCAGCGTCCTGCCGACCCTGCTGGCTTGCAATATTGGGCCAGCCGTATGGATGCGGCTGGTGGCGACGTCGCTCAGGTGATCGACGCTTTCGCTTCTTCCGCTGAAGCGCTCGAGCTGTATGGCCCGGTCAATGCAACCACCATCGGAGCAGTGATTGACAGCCTGTACATGGCCCTGTTCAACGTTGCGCCTGACGCAGCCGGCAAGCAGTTTTACGTTGATGGCTTTGCCGCTGGCACTTTCACTGCTGGCACCATCGCTTTGGCTGTGCTCAATGGCGCCCAGAACAACGACCTCATCGCCATCAACAACAAGGTGCAGGTTGCCAACGAATTCACCAAGCAGGTGGATGGCCGTGATTTCACCGACCCTTACTTTGGTACTGGTAACAGCTTCAATGCCACCTATTCTGGTGATGCAGATGCTGTTGCAGCACGCGACATCCTCAAGGCCGTCAATTCTCAGCCTTCCACGATCCTGAGCTCTGCCGCTGTGACCAGCGCGTTGAAGTCCCAGATTGCTGACGTCAACGACCCCATCCTGGCAGTAGCTACCGGCCAAACCAAGCTGACTGTTGGTGCAGACAACATCGACGGTGTGGCTGGAAACACGACCTATACCGCCCCTATCGTTCAGAACCAGAATGGTGCAGTCACCAACACCCTGGAATCCGGTGATGTCATTTCTGCCGTGGGTACGGGCAACAAGCTGGTTGCCGACCTGACTTTGACCACATCGGGTGGCATTCCTGCTGGCAGTGCCATCAGCGCATCCACCAACAATATTCAGGTCGTTGAGCTGCGTTCGCAGACGCCTTTGCTGGACATCGGTGGTCCACACCTCAATTTCTCGCACATTGATGCGCAAAACTTCAACGGTGTGCAGCAGTGGTGGACTGTCAACAGCCGCAGCGATCTTCAAATTGAAGATGTACGCTCGCGTCCTGAAGAAACCACTATCGGCATGCGTGATACCGATCCTGAAGTGGGTTTCGATGTTTATTTTGACCCGCAGCAACTCAGCAACCTGGTCCGTACCGAAGATTCGGCACTGAACATCAAGCTGGCTGACAACGACAACCTCACCAGCCTGGCCAATGTGCCGGTCAATGGTTTGATCTTCAAACTGGACGGTGTGCAATTCACCCTGAAGTCCGATGCCATTGGCAATGCCGTTACCTACGCCGATCTTCTGGCTGCCCTGCAAGCCGAGATTGCCAAGGAAGCCGGTCTGGCGGGCGTCACTGCCACGCTGAACCCTGACAACACCATCACCATTCAGGACACTGCTGGCAAGTCGTTCACCCCTGTGGGCTGGTCTTTTATCAATGACCAAGTGCCTGCCAACGGCAACATCATCTACAACCAGACAGTGGGCAACCCTGCCTTGGTAGACCAGCCTATTACTACCAATGTGCTGCTCGACAACGTCGGTCGCACCAGCCCTGGTGGCGTGCTGGACATCGGTTCGCTCGGCGACGGTGGCGTGGAGCAGTTTGACGTGGTTGTGGACCGCAGCAGCTGGGTCGAGGCAATGGAGTCGACTTCGCACCTGGGCAACTTCGTTCCTGGCATTCAGCTGGACCACCTTGAGATCGTCAATTTCGCCAGCACCGGTGCCAAGGGCAATGTGACGGTGGGTGAGCGCGACACAAACCGCGTTGATGGCCGTGTTGAAAATGGTTTGACAGACGTGCGCGTTGTCAATGGCAAGGGTTTTGAAGGCAAGATGAACCTGGGCATTGTCATCACCGGCGACTCCATCGATCGTTATC
>JAGOCN010000104.1 GCA_017998735.1 Giesbergeria sp. | reverse complement strand
TCACACCCTTGCGCTCGGACAGGCGGCCGCCCACGGCGACACGCGTTTCGGCGAAGTCGGGACCGCAGCGCTCGACCACCAGGCGCATCTTGCCGTCGTCCAGCAGCAGGTCGGCGCCAGGCACCAAGGCGGCAAAAATCTCGGGATGGGGCAGGCTGACACGCTCGGCGGTGCCGGGCGCAGTGCCCAGGTCCAGGCGGAAGGCAGCACCTTCCACCAGCTGCACCGGGCCATTCGCAAACACGCCCACGCGCAGCTTGGGGCCTTGCAGGTCGGCCAGGATGGCAATCGGGCGGCCGGTTTCTTCTTCCAGCGCGCGCAGCACATTGAAGCGCTCGCGGTGGTCGTCGTGGCTGCCGTGGCTGAAGTTCAGGCGAAAGACATCCACGCCCGCCAGAAAAAGCTGGCGCACGGTTTCCTTGTCTGAGCTGGCAGGGCCCAGCGTGGCGACGATCTTGGCATTTCGGGTTCTACGCATGGTTTTAGGTCCGGTCGATGAAGATGGCTCGGAAGTCGTTCACATTGGTGAGGGTGGGACCGGTAATGACCGAGTCTCCCAGCGCCTCGAAAAAACCATGGCCGTCGTTGTTGGCCAAGGCATCGCGTGGCTTGATGCCCAAAGCCCAGGCACGCTCAAGCGTGTCGGGCGCAAGGTACGCACCGGCAATTTCTTCCTGGCCGTCGACACCGTCGGTGTCGGCCGCCAGGGCATGGATACGGGGATGGCCGCCCAGCGCAATGCCCAGAGCGAGCAAAAATTCCACGTTGCGACCGCCCCGGCCTTCGCCGCGCACGGTCACCGTGGTTTCGCCGCCCGACAGCAGCACGCACGGGGCTGACACGGGCTGGTCGCGTTCGGCCACCTGGCGTGCAATGCCGGCATGCACCGCGCCCACGTCACTGGCCTCGCCTTCCAGGGCGTCGCCCAGGATGAAAGCGGGATAGCCGGCGTCACGCGCCACCTGCGCAGCCGCTTCCAGCGCCTGCTGGGGGGCGGCAACGATGCGCGTTTCGGCGCGCGCCAGGCGCTTGTCGCCCGGCTTGACCGATTCGCCTTCGCCGCTTTCCAGCAGGTGCAGCACCGCTGGCGGCACGTCAATGCCGTAGCGGCGCACGATCGCCAGGGCGTCTTCGCAGGTGGTCGGGTCCGGCACGGTCGGGCCTGAAGCAATGTCCATCGGGTTGTCGCCCGGCACATCGGAAATCAGCAGCGTCAGCACGCGCGCCGGGTGGCACGCAGCCGCCAGCCGCCCGCCCTTGATGGCCGAGAGGTGGCGGCGCACGCAGTTCATTTCACTGATGGTGGCGCCCGACTTGAGCAGCGCCCGGTTCAGGTTCTGCTTGTCTTCCAGCGTCAGGCCAGGCCCCGCCAGCGGCAGCAGCGACGAGCCACCGCCCGAGATCAGGCACAGCACCAGGTCGTCCTCGCGCACGGTGGACACCAGTTCCAGCAAACGCTGCGCGGCTTTTTCGCCGGCAGCGTCGGGCACCGGGTGGGCCGCCTCGACGATTTCGATGTGCTTGCATGGCACGCCATAGCCGTAGCGCGTCACCACCAGTCCCGACAGCGGGCCCTGCCATGCATCCTCCACGGCACGCGCCATCGCAGCCGATGCCTTGCCGGCGCCGATCACGATCAGGCGACCGCTGCCCAGGCTTTCGGGCGTGGGAAGGTGGGGCGGGACACAGTGCGCGGGCTGCGCCGATGCCACGGCGGCATCAAACATGCGCCGCAGCAGGGCTTGCGCATGGGTCTTGGCATCGGCATTGCCATCGGCGGCAGTGTCGGTTGCGGCATTCAGGTGCGGAGAATTTTCTTGCATGGGCCGGGCTCGCTGTTACGGAAACGGGGGTGTCGCTGTGCAGGGGCTTGCGGCCTGTTTACTCGGCCTTCTGGCCGATCTCGAAGTTCGACATCATTTCCAGCGCGCGCACCATGCCCGAGTGGTCCCAGGCCTTGCCGCCGTGTGCCACGCAGGAATTGAACAGCTCTTGCGCCATGGCGGTGTTGGGCAGTGCCACGCCGAGTTCGCGTGCGCTGGACAGGGCCAGGTTCAGGTCCTTCTGGTGCAGCTGGATGCGGAAACCGGGGTCAAAGGTGCGCTTGATCATGCGCTCGCCATGCACTTCCAGGATCTTGCTGGAGGCAAAACCGCCCAGCAGCGCTTCGCGCACGCGGGCCGGATCGGCACCGGCGCGCGAGGCAAACAGCAGTGCCTCGCCCACGGCTTCGATGTTCAGTGCCACGATGATCTGGTTGGCCACCTTGGCGGTCTGGCCGTCACCGTTGCCGCCCACCAGTGTGATGTTCTTGCCCATCAGGTCCAGCAGCGGCTTGATGCGGTCAAACACGTCCTGCTCGCCGCCGACCATGATCGACAGCGTGGCGTTCTTGGCACCCACTTCGCCGCCGGACACGGGCGCGTCCAGGTAGTCGGCGCCCAGGTCGTTGATCTTCTTGGCAAAAACCTTGGTGGCGATGGGCGAGATGCTGCTCATGTCGACGATGGTCTTGCGCACATCGCCCTTCTTTGCCAGGCCTTCGGCCAGGCCGTCGGCGCCAAACAGCACGGCTTCCACGTCCGGGGTGTCGGGCACCATCGTGAAAATCACGTCGGCGCTCTCTGCAACGCCACGGCCGTTCTGGCACTGGGTGGCATTGCTTTCGGCAATCGACTTGGGCAGCTTGGCCATGCTGTAGACAAACAGCTGGTGCCCCGCTTTGAGCAGGTGCTCTGCCATGGGCGTGCCCATGATGCCGAGGCCGATGAAACCGATTTTCATGGAGGAAGAAGTGGTCATTTTTTTGTCCTTGATCTCATAAGTTGTTGTGCGGGAAAGAACCGATGTTTCAATTCACGCCCCTTTCGGAGCGAATCTGGAAGAGGTTGCCCCTCCACCAAATAAATTCCATATCTCTGAAATGGGGAGAGGTTTCAAACCGGAGTTTGGTGCTGATGAACCGACAGGGCGCACGCCGGGCGCAGCGCCCCAGGGTTGGTCAGCCTGCCAGTTTTTCGCGCCAGCCCAGGCCGGCTTCGGTGGCGCCGGCAGGCTTGTACTCGCAGCCGATGGTGCCGGTGTAGCCAATGCGGTCGATCAGCTTGAACAGGAACGGGTAGTTGATCTCGCCCGTGCCCGGCTCGTTGCGACCGGGGTTGTCGGCCAGCTGGATGTGGCCGATGCGTGCCAGGTTTTTCTCCAGCGTGGCACCCAGTTCACCTTCCATGCGCTGGGCATGGTAGATGTCGTACTGCACGAACAGGTTGTCCGAGCCCACCTCGTCGATCAGCGCCAGGGCCTGCTCGGTGCGGTTGAGCGCGAAGCCGGGGATGTCGAAGGTGTTGATCGGCTCGATCAGCAGGCGCAGGCCGGCATTCTTGAGCTCGCCTGCGGCAAAACGCAGGTTTTCCACCATCGTCTGGTGCACGGCCTTCTCGTCGGCACCGGCAGGCACCTTGCCCACCAGGCAGTTGACCTGCTTGACACCCAGCATTTTTGCGTACTCGATGGCCTTGGCGACGCCGGAGCGGAACTCCTCGACGCGGTCAGGGTGGCAGGCGATGCCGCGTTCGCCGGCATCCCAGTCGCCGGCGGGCAGGTTGTGCAGCACCAGGGTCAGGCCGTTGTCGTCCAAACGCGCCTTGATGTCGGCGGCCGGGAAGGCATAGGGAAACAGGAATTCAACATGCTTGAAGCCCGCCTTGGCGGCGGCCTCGAAGCGTTCCATGAAAGGAACTTCGTTGAACAGCATGGTGAGGTTGGCGGCAAATTGCGGCATCGTTTGAATTTCCTTTTTTGGTTCTTCGGGAATGCTCAATCGAGCATGCTCACGGGTGCCGTGCCCACGGCGGTCGGCGCATCCTGCCGGTCACTGGCCAGCTCCTCGAACTCGACCACGTTGTCGATTTCGGTGCCCATGGCGATGTTGGTGACGCGCTCCAGGATGATTTCAATCACCACCGGCACGCGGAATTCCTTCATCCAGGCCTTGGCCTGCTCGATGGCGGGGGCGATTTCTTCCTGGCGCTCCACGCGGATGCCCTTGCAGCCCAGGCCTTCGACCACCTTCATGTGGTCGACGCCGTAGCTGCGCAGGCCGTTGTCGTCCGGTGTGTTGATGTTGTCAAAGGCCAGCTGCACACAGTAGTCCATGGCAAAACCGCGCTGCGACTGGCGGATCAGGCCCAGGTAGCTGTTGTTCACCACCACATGGATGTAGGGCAGGTTGAACTGCGCGCCCACGGCCAGCTCTTCGACCATGAACTGGAAGTCGTAGTCACCCGACAGGGCCACCACCTTGCGCGTGGGGTCTGCAGCGCAGACGCCCAGGGCCGCAGGAATGGTCCAGCCGAGCGGGCCGGCCTGGCCGCAGTTGATCCAGTGGCGCGGGTGGTAGACGTGCAGGAACTGCGCGCCGGCAATCTGGCTCAGGCCGATGGTCGAGACATAGGTGGTGTCCTTGTCAAAGGCATTGTTCATGCACTGGTAGACGCGCTGCGGCTTCATCGGCACGGTGTCGAAATTGGTCTTGCGCAGGTACTCGGGCGAGCCCTTGCGTTCCTGGCATTCGTCTGCCCACTCGGAGCGGTCGCGCAGCGTGCCGGCGTCCTTCATTTCCTGGGCCACTTCGACCAGCAGCTTCAGGGCGGCGCCAGCGTCGCTGACGATGCCGTAGTCGGGCGAGAACACGCGGCCGATCTGCGTGGGCTCGATGTCGATGTGGATGAACTTGCGGCCCTTGCAGTACACCTCGGGCGAACCGGTGTGGCGGTTGGCCCAGCGGTTGCCGATGCCGATGACGAAGTCGGAAGCCAGCATGGTGGCGTTGCCATAGCGGTGGCTGGTCTGCAGACCGCACATGCCGGCCATCAGCGGGTGGTCGTCGGGGATGGTGCCCCAGCCCATCAGGGTCGGGATGACCGGGATGCCGCTGATTTCGGCAAACTGCACCAGCAGGTCGCTGGCATCGGCGTTGATGATGCCGCCGCCGGCCACGATGAGTGGACGCTCGGCTTCGTTGAGCATCTCCAGCGCTTTTTCAATCTGGTTGCGGTTGGCCGCTGGCTTGTAGACCGGCAGGGGTTCGTAGGTGTCGATGTCGAATTCGATCTCGCCCATCTGCACGTCGAATGGCAGGTCGATCAGCACCGGACCGGGGCGGCCCGAGCGCATCAGGTGGAAGGCCTGCTGGAAAGCGCGGGGCACCTGGGCCGGCTCCATCACGGTGGTGGACCACTTGGTGACGGGCTTGGAGATGGAGGCAATGTCCACCGCCTGGAAGTCTTCCTTGTGCAGGCGGGCACGGGGTGCCTGGCCGGTGATGCACAGGATTGGAATGCTGTCGGCCTGTGCCGAGTACAGGCCGGTGATCATGTCGGTGCCGGCAGGGCCGGAGGTGCCGATGCAGACACCGATGTTGCCGGCAACGGCACGGGTGAAACCCTCGGCCATGTGGCTGGCACCTTCAACGTGGCGCGCCAGCACGTGGCTGATGGTGCCGCGCTCGGCCATTTGTGCATACAGCGGGTTGATGGCTGCACCGGGCACGCCAAAAACCTGCGATACGCCTTCTTTTTCCATGACCAGCACTGCCGCCATCGCTGCCTTCATCTTTGCCATTGAAATCTCCTTGTGTAGATGGCGAAATCATGGCCAATACTCTGCCATAGCGCAATGTTCCGGCACCGATATCAGCTATTCCAAAGCGCGATAGCAGCTGACTGGAAGGTTACATTTCAGGCATGGACAGCCTTTTGAGTTTCGATCTTTTTGCGCGCGTGGTGGAGACCGGCAGCTTCAGCAAAGCGGCAGCGGAATCCGGCGTGGCGCAGTCCACCGCCACCAAGGCAGTGGCGGCGGTCGAGACGCGCCTGGGCGCACGGCTGCTGCACCGTTCCACCCGCGGCGTGACGCCGACCGAAATCGGTCTGCTGTTCTACAACAAGTGCAAACGCATCGCCCTTGAAGTGGAAGAGGCGGAAAACCTGGCCATGCTGCAGCAAAGCGGCATGGGGGGGCAATTGCGCATCAGCACCTCTTTGTCTTTTGGCCGGCGCGTGATGGTGCCGCTGGTGCTGCGCTACATGCACGAGCACCCCAACCTGCGCGTGGACCTGAGCTTCGAGGACCGCTATGTGAACCTGGTCGAGCAGGGTGCCGATCTGGCGCTGCGCATTGGCCGGCTGGCCGATTCGGCCCTGGGCGCACGCTACCTGGGCTCCAACCCCTGGGTCATGGTGGCCGCGCCGGCGTACCTGCAATCGCACCCGGCGCCGCGCGTGCCCGCCGATCTGGCGCAGCACCCGTGCCTGGTCTACAGCAGCGTGCAGGGCGACGACCGCTGGAGCCTGACCGGCCCGAGCGGCGAGGAAGCCTCGGTGACGGTGACCGGGCCGCTGCGCACCAACAACCTCTCGACCGTGCTGGCCGCCGTGCACGATGGCATGGGCG
>JAGOCN010000103.1 GCA_017998735.1 Giesbergeria sp. | reverse complement strand
GGGCCGATCATTTCCACCGTGCGCTCGAAGGTGATGTTCTCGTCGTGCTCGCCGGCGGCGGCCTTGGCTGCGGGCGTGTAAATGGGCGCGGGCAGCCGGGACGCGTTGGTCAGGCCGGCCGGCAGCGGCACGCCGCAAACCGATTGCGTGGCCTGGTATTCCTGCCAGCCGCTGCCCGCCAGGTAGCCGCGCACCACCGCTTCGATCGGCAGCGGGCGCAGGCGCTGCACCAGCATCGAGCGATCCCGCACCAGCGCCGCCTCGGCCGGCGTCACCACGCTCTCGGGTGCTTCGCCGGTCAGGTGGTTGGGGCAGAGGTGGCCCAGTTTGTCGAACCAGAACAGCGCCATCTGCGTCAGCAGCGCGCCCTTGCCGGGAATGGGTTCGCCCATGATGACGTCAAAGGCCGAGAGCCGGTCGCTGGCCACCATCAGGATGCGGTCGTCGCCGACGGCATAGTTGTCGCGCACCTTGCCGCGCGCCAGCAGCGGCAGCGACGCCAGGGTGGAAGTGTGCAGTGCAGGGGAGCTGGGTTGGGTGGTCATGGCGGGCCGGTAGGAAAAATCGTGCCCGGCCGTGCCGGCGCGCAGGGGTGCGCATGCAGGCAGACAGGCCGGAGGGCGCGCCTATTCTAAGAGCGGGCGGGCGCTTGCCACGGGCGCTGCGCCGGTGCGCAAAGGGGCTGCCAGGGTGTGCTCCATGCCGGTCTGGGCCGGTCTGCTCCAAGCAGTGCCACGCCATGCAAGGACAGTGGCCGCGCCAGCCCACGGCCTGGCCAGCCAATGATTCTGACGTGCTTTGCTGCCCCTGGCCAGAGCGCTGCCATAACCCGCCGCAGCGCCCCGGTATGGCGTTGCCAGCAGGGCTGCGCCGGCGCATAGTGGTTTGCCCCAGGCAGCCGGCCTGGCGCCTTGCCCGCTGCAGGGCGGCTGCCCCTGCGCAGCGCCCGGCAGCGGTTTTCATTTCCCTTGAGCCCCAGGAGAACTGTTCATGAACCTGACGATCAGCGGCCACCACATCGACGTGACGCCTGCACTGCGCACCTATGTCACCGGAAAGCTCGACCGCATCACGCGCCATTTCGACCAGGTGGTGGACGTGCGCGTACTGCTCACGGTGGAAAACATGCGGGAAAAGGAAAAGCGCCAGCGCGCCGAGTGCAACATCCGTGTCAAGGGCAGCGACCTGTTTGCCGAGTCCGCGCACGAAGACCTGTACGCCGCCGTGGACGAGCTGGTGGACAAGATGGACCGCCAGGTGGTGCGCCACAAGGACCGCCTGCAGGACCACCATTTCGACGCCCGCCGCCGCGAGCCGGTGTGAGCTGCACGGTTGCCAGCCTGCGGCCGGGCCGGCCGCCCCGCGCTGTGCATCCCTTGGCCGGGTGGTTTTTTGCGCACCGGCCGGGTGCCAAGGCGTTACGCTGTGGGGTGCATAATCCGCCCCTACTGCCATGAACCGCCTGTCCTCCATCCTGCCTGCCGCCCAAGTGCTGGTGAGCGTTGACGCCACCAGCAAGAAGCGTGCTTTTGAAGAAGCCGGTCTGCTGTTCGAGAGCCTGCACGGCCTGTCGCGCGCGCTGGTCACCGACAGCCTGTTTGCCCGCGAGCGCCTCGGCTCCACCGGCCTTGGCCATGGTGTTGCCATTCCGCACGGCCGCATCAAGGGGCTGAAATCGCCCATGGCGGCGGTGTTCCAGCTGGAGCGCCCGATCGGCTTCGATGCCCCCGATGAGCAGCCCGTGGGCCTGCTGATCTTTTTGCTGGTGCCAGAGGCCGCCACGCAGAAACACCTGGAAATCCTGTCGGAAATTGCCGAGCTGCTGAGCGATGGCGCACTGCGCGAGCGCCTCAAGGCCAGCACCGACGCCGCTGAACTGCACGCCATGATTGCCGGCTGGCAGTCGACGCAGGTCGTCTGAGCAGCAGGCGGGGCGCCAGCGCCGTGGCCTTGAACGCTTTTTCCTTGTCGCTCCTGCCCGTGGTGCCCGGCGCGGCCACCGCTCTGCCGTGAAACCCAACTTTGTCAGTGCCGATGCCCTGTTTGAGGAGTTTCGCACCTCGCTCAAATGGGAGTGGGTGGCCGGCCTGGGCGCGTCCGAGCGCCGCTTTGACGAAGTGGCGGTGAGCGCTGCGCGTTCGGGCGCCGACCTGGTTGGCTACCTGAACTACATCCACCCCTACCGCGCCCAGGTGCTGGGCCAGCGCGAAATCGCCTACCTGCTGAACGGCTCGCATGCCGACTGCCAGCGCCGCGTGGCGCGCATCGTCACGCTTGAACCCCCGGTGCTGGTGCTGGCCGACGGCCAGACCGCGCCCGACGCCCTGCTGTCGATGTGCGAACGCGCGCAGCTGCCGATGTTTTCCACGCGCGAATCGTCGGCCTTTGTCATCGATGTGCTGCGCACCTACCTGTCCAAGCACTTTGCCGACCGCACCACCATGCACGGCGTGTTCATGGACATTCTGGGGCTGGGGGTGCTGATCACGGGCGAGTCGGGCCTGGGCAAGAGCGAGCTGGGGCTGGAACTGATCTCGCGTGGCCAGGGGCTGGTGGCGGACGACGCGGTGGACCTGTACCGCATCAGCCAGACCACCATCGAGGGCAAGTGCCCCGACCTGCTGCAGAACCTGCTGGAGGTGCGCGGCATCGGCCTGCTCGACATCCGCGCCATCTTTGGCGAGACGGCAGTGCGGCGCAAGATGCGCCTCAAGCTGATCGTGCACTTGGTGCGCAAGGAAACCATGGAGCGCGAATACGAGCGCCTGCCCTACGAGCCGCTGACCCAGGACGTGCTGGGCGTGCCGGTGCTCAAGGTGGTGATCCAGGTGGTGGCCGGGCGCAACATTGCCGTGCTGGTCGAAGCGGCGGTGCGCAACACCGTGCTGCAGCTGCGCGGCATCGACACCTACCAGGAATTCGTCGAGCGCCACCGCCGCGCCATGGACCAGAACGGCAACGGCAACTGAAGCTGAATCTCGTCGGCGCCGGGAGGCAACCGCGCAGCGCCACCGGCAGGGCCGACCTCACATTACATCAATTCACTTGCCTTGCCTGGTTTTTGCGCATTCGGCGCAATGGCCGTACAGCGCCATGGTGTGGTCGCGCACCACCCAGCCTTTGGCCTTGGCAATGATCTGCTGGCGTTTTTCAATCTCGGGGTCAAAGAACTCTTCCACCTTGCCGCAGGCGGTGCAGACAAAGTGGTCGTGGTGCTGGCCTTCGTCGAGTTCGTAGATGGCCTTGCCGCCATCGAAATTGCTGCGCACCAAGAGGCCTGCCTGCTCGAACTGCATCAGCACCCGGTACACGGTGGCCAGGCCGATGTCGGAGCGCTCTTCCAGCAGCACGCGGAACACGTCTTCCGCCGTCATGTGGCGCTGCTCGCCCTTCTGGAAGATCTCCAGGATCTTCAGGCGCGGCAGCGTGGCTTTCAGCCCCGTGTTC
Source organism: Giesbergeria sp. (assembly GCA_017998735.1). GTDB lineage: Bacteria > Pseudomonadota > Gammaproteobacteria > Burkholderiales > Burkholderiaceae_C > Simplicispira. The sequence continues at coordinate 3,065 of JAGOCN010000103.1, read as the reverse complement.
TTGAGTTCGTCGATGTTCATGTGCCCAGTCTCCCACACCCTTGGACAAAGTGCCGTGGTTGGCGGGCCGGCAAAGGCCTGCCGCTACAATGAAATCATCATAGCCTCCGCCCTTTTCTCCCCCATGTCTGCCAAAGCCCATCGCAGTGCCCGTCTGGGCCTGACCCTGTTGATTGGCGCCGCCCTGGCCGCCTGCAGCAGTTTCGACAGTGCCACCAGCCGCCTGGTCGGCGTCGTCACTCCCTACAAGATCGATGTGGTGCAAGGCAATTTTGTCTCGCGCGAACAGGTGCAGGCGCTGCAGCCGGGCATGGGGCGCCAGCAGGTGCGCGACCTTCTGGGCACGCCGCTGGTCACCAGCCTGTTCCACGACAACCGCTGGGACTACGTGTTCACACTCAAGCGCCCGGGCGCCGAACTGCAGACGCGCAAGCTCGCCGTGTTCTTCGAAGGCGAGCGGTTTGTGCGCGCCGAGGGCGACGAAATGCCCACCGAAAGCGAATTTGTCGCCACGCTCGGCACCGGCAAGGCGCCGCGCAAGGCACCGTCCCTGCAGGCCACCGATGCGCAGCTGGCGCGCTTTCCGGGCCGCACCATGCCCCCGGCTGCGCCCGCCCTGCCGGCCGCCCCGGTGAGCTACCCGCCGCTGGAGCCTGCGTCGGCCCTCTGAGCCGGGCGGCGCTGGCCTGCGCCTTGAAAAGGCCTGCGCTTGCAGGCGACCGCGCCGGCTGGCAGGGTTTTGACGGACTTTTCCGGGTTTTGCTGCCCTTCTGGCCAGCCCGGCCCCTTTCCTTTTGTCTCTCTTCTTTCCAGGAATTCACATGACAGGCACTGCTGCCACCCCTGCCGCACCCTCTGCCGCATTGCACCGCGTGGCGGTGGCTGGCGCATCTGGCCGCATGGGCCGCATGCTGATAGAGGCCATTCAGGGCAGTGGCGACTGCGTGCTGGCCGGCGCACTGGACGTGGCCGGCAGCCCCGGCCTGGGCCAGGACGCAGCGGCCTTTCTGGGCCACACCAGCGGCGTGCTGATCACCGATGATTTGCACGCGGGCCTGCAGGGTGCCGATGTGCTGATCGACTTCACCCGGCCCGAGGGCACACTGGCGCACCTGCAGGTGTGCAGTGCGCTGGGTGTGAAGGCGGTGGTCGGAACCACCGGTTTCAGCGCCATGCAAAAAACTGATATCGCCGCACTGGCGCAGAAAACCGCCATCGTGCTGGCGCCCAATATGAGCGTGGGCGTCAACGTCACGCTCAAGCTGCTGGAGATGGCGGCCAAGGCGCTTGCCACCGGCTACGACATTGAAATCATCGAAGCGCACCACCGCCACAAGGTCGATGCCCCGTCGGGCACGGCGCTGAAGATGGGCGAGGTGATTGCCGGTGCGCTCGGCCGCGACCTGAAGGACTGCGCTGTTTACGCCCGCGAAGGCGTGACCGGCGAGCGCGACCCGTCCAGCATCGGCTTTGCCACCATCCGCGGTGGCGACATCGTGGGCGACCACACGGTGCTGTTTGCCGGCACCGGTGAGCGCATCGAGATCACGCACAAGTCCTCCAGCCGCGCCACCTACGCGCAGGGCAGCCTGCGCGCGGTGCGTTTTCTGGACGCCCATGCCAACGGCCTGTTCGACATGGCCGACGTGCTTGGCTTGCACTGAGCCGCCGGGCCACTGACCGCACCGGTTTGCCAATGAATTCCATGGCCGCGCTGCAATGGCTGTCGCAGGGCGATGCGGTGACGCAGGCGTCGGCGCTGCTGCTGCTGGCGATGTCGGTGGGCAGCTGGGTGGTGATTGGCTGGAAGCTGCGCCTGCTGCACCGGGCGCGGCGCGATGTGCTGCGCTGCACCACCGCCTTCTGGCAGGCGCCCGACCTGGGCACGGCGCGCCAGCAGTTCACCGCCTTTGACCGCGAGGCGCTGCTGCTTCCGCTGCTGGACGCCGCCCACGCGGTGGCGTACCCGCCTGTTGCTTCCGTTTCCCACGCCCGGCTGGCGCACGCCGGCAGCCTGGCGCAGCAGCTCACCCGCGTGCTGCGCGATGCCCTGCACCGGGCGCTGGGCACGCTGCAGTTTGGCCAGGTGCTGCTGGCCACCGTGGGCAGCACGGCGCCGTTTGTCGGGCTGCTGGGCACGGTCTGGGGCATTTACCACGCACTGACCGCCATTGCGAGTGCCGGGCAAATCAGCATCGACAAGCTGGCCGGCCCGGTGGGCGAAGCGCTGGTGATGACCGCAGCCGGGCTGGCGGTGGCCATTCCGGCGGTGCTGGCCTACAACGTGCTGGGCCGCCAGATTGGCCGGATCGAAGCCGACCTGGAAGGCTTTGCCCGCGACCTGCGTGCGCTGCTGCTGGACACGGCGGGCATTCCTGCCAATGCCAATGCCAATGCCAATGCCAATGCCGCCGGCGCGGCAACGGCGCAGGATGCCGATGCCTGGGCAGACGGCGCGGACTGAAGCGCAAGCAAAACCAAAAGCAAAAAACAAAAGGGGCACGGCCATGGCCTTTGGGCGTCTGGAACGCACCGCTGCACCGCAGCCGATGAGCGACATCAACATCACGCCGCTGGTCGATGTGATGCTGGTGCTGGTGGTGATCTTTCTGCTGACCGCGCCGCTGCTGGCCAGCGCCATCCGGCTGGACCTGCCACGCGCCGGCGGCAGCACGCCGGGCGCGGCGCCCGCGTCCGTCACGGTGGTGCTGGACCCGGCAGGACAGGTGTTCGTGAACGACCAGCCGCTGGCCGACGCGGCACTGGCGCAGCGCTTTGCCGCACTGGCCGCGCAAAGCCGCGCCACCGAAGTGCAGCTGCGCGCCGACGCCGCTGTGCCCTACGGGCGCGTGGTGCAGGTGCTGGGCGCGGCGCAGCAGGCCGGGCTGTCGCGCATCGGCTTTGTCACCGAACCGGTGGCGGCGGCACCTGCTTCGGCCGGCGCGGTGCCTGCGGCCGGCGCAGCGGCGCCGCGCTGACCGGGCACGCGCTTGCCAGGCGCAAATGCCCAGCACCTAAAATCCCCGCAGGCGCTGCTGCACTGCGGCTGCATTCACTTTTCCCCGG
>JAGOCN010000102.1 GCA_017998735.1 Giesbergeria sp. | reverse complement strand
ACCTATAACAAACCAGACAAAGCCAGAAGCCCCCTTCATTTTTGGCAATGCATGGCCTGCCAGACCGCCAGGGCATGCACGGTTTCACGCACGTCGTGCACCCGCACGATGCTTGCGCCATGCTCTGCTGCCAGCACTGCAGCCGCCACGCTGGGCACCATGCGCGCTGGTGCTTCCAGCCCGGTGACGGCCCCCAGTGAAGATTTGCGCGACCACCCTGCCAGGAGCGGGTAGCCCAGCTCCAGCAGCTCCGACTGGCGTGCCAGCAAGGCAAAGTTCTGCTGTACCGTCTTGCCAAAGCCGATGCCGGGGTCGAGCACGATGCGGTTCTTTTCAACCCCCAGCGCATGCAGTGCCTGCGCCGAATGCTTCAAAAAAGAGAGCACCTGCGGCACTGCATCGCCTTGCAGGGGTTGCAACTGCATGCTCGCAGGCTGGCCCTGCATGTGCATGAGGCAGACGCCGCACGCCGGATGGCTGGCCACCACTTGCCTGGCCCCCACCTGCCGCAAGGCCCAGATGTCATTGACGATGTCGGCCCCTGCGTCCAGTGCTGCCTGCATCACCTGGGGCTTGTAGGTGTCAATCGACACAGGAACCCCCAGCTGCACTGCCGCACGCAAGACAGGCAGAACCCGGTCCAGTTCTTCTTCAAGTGCCACCGCCGTGCTGCCCGGGCGGGTGGACTCCCCGCCAATGTCCAGAATGTCCGCGCCGTCCTTGAGCAATTGCTCGCAATGGCGCAAGGCAGCCGTGGCAGTCGCATGGCGACCGTTGTCGGAAAAAGAGTCGGGTGTGGCATTGACGATGCCCATCACCAAAGTGCGTTCAAGGTTCAGATGGAAACGCGATGTGCGCCAAACCGCTGGCATGAGGATTCCTTGTTTCTTTCTTTCTTTGTGAACATGGCAAGCAATTTGCAGGGCAAAGAAAAACGGGGCCTTTCAGCCCCGTTTTTTCTGGTCACCCTGAGGGTGAGTGCCTGCGCCCCTCTGGCAGTGCAACCTTTCAGGCAGCCGTGGGCGCCGGGTCCACCTTCACCGCAGGTGTGCCGCCGCTGGGGCCGTCACCCGACGAAGGAGGAATGCGCGGGGTCCAGTCCTTGTGCGGACGCGGCTCCTTGCCGGCCATGATGTCGTCGATCTGCTCCATGTCGATGGTTTCCCATTCCAGCAGGGCCTTGGCCATGGCGTGCATCTTGTCCTTGTTTTCTTCGATCAGCTTGCGCCCCAGGGCGTACTGCTCATCGATGATCTTGCGCACTTCCTGGTCCACCTTCTGCATGGTGGACTCGCTCATGTTGGTGGTCTTGGTGACCGAGCGGCCCAGGAACACTTCGCCTTCGTTTTCTGCATAGACCATGGGGCCCAGGGCGTCGGTCATGCCATAGCGCGTGACCATGTCGCGCGCTATGGAGGTGGCACGCTCGAAGTCGTTGCTGGCACCGGTGGTCATCTGGTTCATGAACACCTCCTCGGCAATGCGGCCACCGAACAGCATGCTGATCTGGTTCAGCATGAACTCCTTGTCGTAGCTGTAGCGGTCCTGCGATGGCAGGCTCATCGTCACGCCAAGCGCGCGGCCCCGGGGAATGATGGTGACCTTGTGCACCGGATCGCACTTGGGCAGCAGCTTGCCAATCAGGGCATGGCCGGACTCGTGGTAGGCCGTGTTGCGGCGCTCTTCCTCGGGCATGACCATGCTCTTGCGCTCGGGGCCCATAAGGATCTTGTCCTTGGCCTTTTCAAAATCCTGCATTTCCACCGTGCGCGCATTGCGCCGGGCTGCCATCAGCGCGGCTTCGTTGCACAGGTTGGCCAGGTCGGCGCCCGACATGCCGGGCGTGCCACGGGCAATGATGCTCGGGTTCACGTCCTGGCTGACCGGAATCTTGCGCATGTGCACGTTCAGGATCTGTTCGCGGCCCCGGATGTCGGGCAGCGTCACATACACCTGGCGGTCAAAACGGCCCGGACGCAGCAGCGCAGGGTCCAGGATGTCGGGGCGGTTGGTGGCAGCCACGACGATCACACCCAGATTGGTTTCAAAACCGTCCATCTCCACCAGCATCTGGTTGAGGGTCTGCTCGCGCTCGTCGTTGCCACCGCCCATGCCGGCGCCGCGCTGGCGGCCCACCGCATCGATTTCGTCAATGAAGATGATGCAAGGAGCGTTTTTCTTGGCGTTTTCAAACATGTCGCGCACACGGGCAGCACCCACGCCGACAAACATTTCCACAAAGTCGGAACCTGAAATGGAGAAAAACGGCACCTTGGCCTCGCCAGCTATCGACTTGGCCAGCAGCGTCTTGCCGGTGCCCGGAGGGCCCACCAGCAACAGACCCCGCGGAATGCGGCCACCCAGCTTTTGAAAGCGCTGCGGGTCTTTCAGAAAGTCCACGACTTCCTTCACTTCTTCCTTGGCCTCGTCACAACCCGCCACATCGGCAAAAGTGATGTTGTTGCTGTTTTCGTCCATCATGCGCGCCTTGCTCTTGCCAAAGCTGAAGGCCCCGCCCTTGCCACCGCCCTGCATCTGGCGCATGAAGTAAACCCAGACGCCAATCAGCAGCAGCATCGGGCCCCAGCTGACCAGCAGGGACATCAGCAGCGAACCTTCTTCACGCGGTTTGACATCGAACTTGACGTTGTTGCTGATGAGGTCACCCACCAGCCCACGGTCCAGGTAGGTGGCCGTGGTGCGGATGCGCCGGTCATCGGTGGTCAGGGCCACGATGTCGGTGGTGCCCTGGCCTTCCTGGATGACGACGCTCTTGATGCGGCTGCTGCGCACGTCGTCCAGGAACTCGGAGTACCCGACATGGCCTGAAGCCGTGCCGGTGCGCGTGTCAAATTGTTTGAACACGGTAAACAGCACCATGGCTATGACAAGCCACACAGCTATTTTTGAAAACCACTGATTATTCAAGCGGGACTCCAGAAAGAGTGGAGAGAAAACAAAATACGGTCTGAACCCAGTTACGGCCTATTTTAGGCATTTCAAGCCGGTGCAGCGATTCAATGACCCCTTGCACCCCTGCGTGAAGCGCGGGTTTTGAAACATTGCGCGGCCATGGCGCAGCACGGCCGTGGCGTCAGGCAGCAGCCGCGCCTGGCTTCAGTCCGCGCCCGACCAGAAAAACCTCGGCCGACTTGTCCCGCGAGGCCTTGGGCTTGACCTGCTTGACCACGGCGAATGTCTGCTTGAAGAGTTGCAGCAGCGGCGCATGGGCACCGCCATGGAACAGTTTCACCACCAGCGCGCCCTCGGGCTTCATGTGGCGGCAGGCAAAATCGACCGCCAGCTCCACCAGGTTGGCCACGCGCGCTGCATCGGTGGCAGCGTTGCCCGACAGGTTGGGCGCCATGTCGGACACCACCACATCGGCCTGACGGCCCTGCAGTGCCTGCTCCAGCTGCTCCAGCACCTCAGGTTCGCGAAAATCGCCCTGCAGGAAAAGCACCCCGTCAACGGGTTGCATGGGCAGGATGTCGAGCGCGATGATGCGCCCGGCCACAGCGCCCGCAGTTGAGCCTTCCGACAGGCGCCGGCGCAGATACTGGCTCCAGGCACCGGGCGTGCTGCCCAGGTCCACCACCGTCTGCCCCGGGCGAACCAGGTCCAGCTGCTCGTCTATCTCCTTGAGCTTGTAGGCCGCACGGGCGCGGTAGCCCTCTTTCTGGGCCAGCTTGACATAGGGGTCTCTGACATGGTCGTTGAGCCATGCCTTGTTGACTTTCTTGCTTTGTGTCTTGACTTTCATGTTTCCTTCATCCTGCCTCGATAATACGGCCCATGCCCCACATTGAACTCACACCGGCCCAGCGCCGGGCACACCGCGCCGATGCGCACCACCTCTCCCCTGTCGTTCTGGTGGGTGGCGATGGCCTCACCCCCAACGTGCGCAAGGAAATCGACGCCGCCCTCAACGCCCACGGCCTGATCAAGGTCCGCGTTTTCAGCGACGACCGCGCAGCGCGCGAACTGATGTACCAGGAACTGGCGGCCGATCTGAACGCCGCCCCCGTTCAGCACATCGGCAAGCTGCTGGTGCTGTGGCGCCCGCAGCCGGACAAGGAACGCACCATTGACGAAGACCGCATGGCCGGTCCCAAAGACGTCAAGGTGATGAAATACAGCAAGCGCGGCGGCCAGCGCCCTGAAGTCAAGACCTTGCGCGTGCTGGGCAACCAGCGCTTGACGGCCGGTGGCCAGGTCAAGCGCGCCAAGCCCAAAAGGCCGGTGTCGGTCAAGAAGCGCCAGCAGCCCTGACGCTTGCCGCCATGACCACGCCCGACGGCAGCGTGCAGCCGCACCTCCAGCGCCATGTGATCTGCATGAAGTGGGGCCGCAAATACGGCCCCGAGTATGTCAACCGCCTGTATGCCATGGTGCGCCGCCATCTGGACGGCGACTTCAACCTGGTCTGCCTGACGGACGACAGCGCGGGCATCCGCAGCGAGGTGCAGTGCCTGCCGATTCCGCCGCTCAACCTGCCCGAGGGCATTCCGGAGCGCGGCTGGAACAAGCTGGCCACTTTCAGTGCCGACCTGCACGGGCTGCGCGGCACGGCGCTGTTTCTGGACGTGGACGTGGTGATCACGGGCAGCCTGAACGAATTTTTCACGCTGTCGGGCGATTTTCTGATCATCCACGACTACAAGCGGCCCTGGCGCATTACCGGCAACTCTTCGGTGTACCGCTTTGAACTGGGCGCGCACCCCGAGGTGCTGGAATATTTTCGCACCCATTTTCAAGAGGTTCGCACCAAGTACCGCAACGAGCAGGCCTACCTTTCGGACCGCATGCACCAGCTGGGCAAGCTGGCCTACTGGCCCAAGGCATGGTGCCCCAGCTTCAAGTACGACGGCATTCCTGCCTGGCCGCGCAACTACTGGCAGGCGCCGTTTGTGCCAGACGGTGCACGCATCGTGATTTTCCATGGCGAGTGCAACCCGCCCGACGCTCTGGCAGGCCGGCGCAACCGGCGCTTTCGCTTCATCCGCCCCGCCACCTGGGTGGCCGAGCACTGGCGCGAATAAACCGCCCCAAGGGGACGCAGCAGGCGCGTCTCAGTCCTGTGCTTCGGTGTCCACTGCGCTGCTGCTGCGCAGCGTGTTCCAGAGCACGGCCCCCGCGCAAAGCCATTGCACCAGGTACAGCACGCTGCCCACGCTGTGCCACAAGCGCAGGTCCTGGCGCGCCACGATGCGCGGCGCCACGGCAAACTGCGACAGCAGCGCCAGCAGCACACCGCCAAGCATGAAAACCAGGGCTGCCCGCGCCCATGGGTACTGCTCCACGGACCCTTTGGGCCTTGAAACGATCAGCAGCAGCACACCACATCCCACCGACACCCAGGTCTGCGCCGCAAACAGGCGCGCTGCCATCCCGCCGGCCAGGGCCGGTGTGGGCAGGTGCGCAAACAGCAGCGGCACCACCAGGGCGCCAAGGGTGGTGAGACTGCCCCACCACAGTGCGGCGGCAAAAACCGGCAGGCGCTGCACCGTGAAAATGGGTGCGGCGCCACCAAAAGGGACACGTGCCGGAGGTGTCGTCATTGCATTTTTCAATCGGTTGTTCCTCTTGCATGCTCCGGTTTCACTTGAAAGGCAAGGCCCAAAAACAGGACGGAACGCGGCTGGAGCCAACCTGCGTCAGAGGGGTTTCTGGCTGACTGGATGGCTGGATGGCTGCCTGGGCACAGTGCCAGCAGCGTTTCACCGACAGGTTGAGAATTTTTGGTGAAAAGTGCCCCTAGCGCAAGTGCAGCATGCGCCAGCAGCTCCTTTTTTGATAGCAAAATCAGAAAATTTCACGCCAGGAAAGCACAGGACGGCTGCAGCAACAACGCTCTGGCAGAACAGGCCTGCAACAGCGATGCCCCAAAGCGCGCCTCAAAGGTAATTGACAGCCACGATTTCATAGCGGCGAATGCCGCCGGGTGCCTGCACTTCGGCGGTGTCGCCCTCGGACTTGCCGATCAGCGCGCGCGCAATCGGGCTGCTGATGTTGATCAGGCCCAGTTTCAGGTCGGCCTCGTCCTCGCCCACGATCTGGTATTTCACCGCGTCGCCGGTGTTTTCGTCTTCCAGATCGACCGTGGCGCCAAACACCACCCGGCCTTCGGCATCGACGCTGGTCGGGTCGATGATCTGCGCGGCAGAGAGCTTGCCCTCGATTTCCTGGATCCGGCCTTCAATAAAGCCCTGGCGGTCCTTGGCAGCGTCGTATTCGGCGTTTTCGCTCAGGTCGCCCTGGGCCCGTGCCTCGGCAATGGCGGCGATCACACCGGGGCGATCAACGGTCTTGAGGCGGTGCAGCTCGGTCTTGAGTTTTTCTGCACCGCGCTTGGTGATGGGAAGGGTGGCCATGGTCAAAGTCTCCACAAACAAACATGAGAAAAGGGCTTTGGCAGCCGCGCCCGCAGGAAGGCGGCGCGTGCGCACCGTGCAGTTGTGCAGGCCCAAAAAGCAAACCGCCGCACGTTGCCGCGCGGCGGTGTTGGTTGATGC
>JAGOCN010000101.1 GCA_017998735.1 Giesbergeria sp. | reverse complement strand
TTCTGCTCGTCCTTGCCAAAGGGCGTGGCCGCGATTTTTTCGCTGTCCAGACCCTGCAGGGTGGACATGCAGGTGAGCAGGCGCGATTCGAGGTCCTGGACGCGCTGGGTGTCGGCAAAGTAGCGGGGCAGTTCCACGAACACACCCTTGACCACGCCCGGCCCCTTGCCCAGGTCACAGGCCTGCAGGGAGGCGTTTTTCGGCCCGCGCCGGGTTTTCCAGAGTTCTTCGCCCTTGGCCTCGAAAAGTTCGGCCGGGTTGCCGTCCTGCAGCATTTCCCGGTATTCCTCGATCGACTCGGTGGTCGTTTTCTGGGCGTGGGCCAAAGGCAGCAAGGCCAGCGTCAGGGCCGCGCCCGTGACCCATGGGGTCTTGTTCATGTGTTGTCTCCTGTAGTGCCAAGGAGGCTGGTGGTACAGCCGCATGGTCCGGGCGGTCATGGGCGCCGTGCGCCGTCAGCGCCAGCGGGCAAAGGTTGCTGCGCAGCCGGCGCCGGGAAAAACCAGCTCAGGACACCGTTGCTTCGTCGGTGCGGGTTTCGCCCTTGTTGTCTTTCCAAGTCACGCTGATCTTGTCGCCCGCCTTGGCGCCCTTGACCACGAACTGAAGAAACGGGTTCTTGGAAACGGCAGGGCCCCATTCGGCCGAAAAAACCTGCTTGCCGTTGAGCGAGGCCGTCACGTCCTGGATGTGCCAGGCCGGCACCAGGTTGCCAGAGGCATCCTTGCGCTGGCCGGACTCCATTTCGTGGCTCATGAGGATGCGCACAGTGGTTTTGTCGCCAGCGGCCTGGGCGCGAATTCGCATCGGATCTGCCATGGATATGCTCCTGAATGTCTGAGTGATCAATGAAAAAAAAAGGAAGGTGGGATCTGAAGGCTCAACCGCCGCAGCCGCCCAGCGTGACCTTCACTTCTTTTTTGGAATACAGCGCGCTGCCGTCCGCCATGATGGCCACGGCATAGACGTCCGAGGTCTGGCCCATCTTGGCGCGGGTGGCGAAGTTCGATTCGATGGCATCGTTGGCGTTGAACACGGCAATGAGTGCGCTCGGGTTCTTTTCCACCAGCAGCACCATGTGCTTGACGCTTGGCAAGGTGGTGCTGACCGCCAATGGCACCACGGCGCCGTTCTCGGCAATGTCCGGGGCCGTGAGCATGACGTCCTTGCTTTCGGCCATCGCCCCGGTGGCGCCCAGTGCCTTGAGGGCTTCCGGCAAACCCTTGGCGGCGAAGGCGTCGCTGTTGAAGGCCAGCGCCTGCAGTGGCAGCATGCCTGCGCCGGCGAAAAAGGCAGCGGCAGCTGCGGTGTGCTTGAGTGTCTGGCGGCGTGTCTGCATGAAAACCTCCTGGAAAACAAATGAATGCATGGATGAATGAATGAACGGTGCATGCTGCCGAGGGCGCAGGCACGCATGGCTGAAAAATCAGGGCTTGGCGCCCGACGCCAGCCATTCGGCAATGGCCTTGGCGTCTGCCTCGCCCAGGGTTTGCGCCGGCATGGGAATGGAACCCCAGACGCCGCTGCCGCCCTGGCGGATCTTGCCCGCCAGGTAGGCCACCTTGTCTGCCTGCTGGTCGTACTTGGCGGCAATGTCCGTGAACGAGGGTCCGATCAGCTTGGCGCCCACCGCATGGCAGGCAGTGCAGGCGTTTTTCTGTGCCAGGGCCAGCGCAGGATGGGCAGCGGTCTGAGCGCCTGCCGCCCCTGCCGCCACAGGCATGTTTCCGGACAGGCGCTGGCGTGCAGCCTCTGCCGCCTGCCCTTCAGGCCGGGTGGTGTCCGCCCCATGCTGGGCGCCCACCAGGCGGTTTTGCAATGCCAGGTTGCCATGGGCGTCGCGCGCAAAGTCCGGCAGGGTGGCCACCTTGGCCGGCTCTGGCGCGCAGTTTTTCATGCAGACCACGTTGTGGGTGTCCGGCCTGGCCACACCAAACGCCTTGCCCGGCCACATGGCGTGCGCCGTGGTCATGCCGTTGCGGTTGGGCATGCGGGCCTGCACCTCGGCAATGTTCTTGTCGGACAGCGTGAAGTCTTCCGGCACCACATTGCCCAGGTTCAGCAGGAACGCGGTGACCGCGTACACGTCGTCGGCCGACAGCGACTTGGGCTCGTTCCAGGGCATGGCGCGGTGGATGTAGTCCCACAGGGTGGACACCGTGGCCACCTTCATCAGCGTGGTGCGCGCCGGAAAATCGGTGCGCTGCAGGTTGGCCACGCGGCCACTCTTGAGGTCTTCGGCCGAGGTGCCGCCCACCAGCGGCGAGAAAAACTGGTTGGATTCGCCAAAGACGCCATGGCACGAGGCGCAGCGCGCTTCCCAGATGTCCTGCCCCTTCAACACCGAGCCGGAGCCTGCGGGCAGGCCCTTGAAATCCGGGCGCACGTCAATGTCCCATGCCGCCACTTCTGCCGGCGTTGCGGCGCGTCCGATGCCAGGAAACCTGCCCGGCGCAGCACCGTCCGGGGCAGCCAGTGCCGTGGTGGCCATCAAGGCCCCCAGCAGGGCGAAGGCCCGCAAACCCTCAGGAAAGCTGCGCATTTTTGACTTCTCCGTTTTCCTGCACCAGCCAGGACTGAACCGCGTTGTTGTGGTAGATCGACCGCGTGCCGCGCACGTCGCGCAGCTGCTTGTAGAGGGGCTGGACAAAGCCGGTGTCGTCGGTGGCACGGCTTTGCACGATGGCGGGCTTGCCGTCCCAGACCCAGTCGGCGCTGAAACGGGTCAGGCACTTGGACAGCACCGGTGTCTGCAGGCGCGCTTCGCGCCAGTTGCGCCCTCCATCGACCGACACATCGACCCGCTTGATGGCACCCCGGCCCGACCAGGCCAGGCCGGTGATGCTGTAAAAACCCTTGTCCAGCAGCACCTGGCCACCCGAAGGCGTGGTCACCACGCTTTTGCATTCCTGGACGCTGCTGTACTGGCGGTGGTTGCCGTCCGGCATCAGGTCCATGTAGTGGATGGCTTCGTCCTTGGTGGCCCAGGGCTGGTCGCCCACCTCGATGCGGCGCAGGTACTTGACCGAGCTGACGCCCTGCACGCCCGGCACCACCAGCCGCAGCGGGTAGCCGTTTTCAGGGCGCAGCATCTCGCCGTTCTGGCCGTACACCACCAGCACTTCGCCAGACGTGACCAGCTCCATGGGAATGGTGCGGGTCATGGACGATCCATCGGCCCCCTCGGCCAGAACGAATTTGCCGCCCTTCAGGTCGGCGCCCGCCATCTCCAGCAGCGTGACCAGGGGAATGCCGGTGAATTCGCTGCACGACAGCATTCCATGCGTGTACTGCACGGTGGGCACGGCCACGTTGGCCCAGTCCACTGCCGTGTTGGCACCGCATTCGATGAAATGAAAGCGCGAGACCGAAGGCAGGCGCATCAGCTCGTCCATGGTGAACACCCTGGGGGTTTTCACCATGCCGTTGAGCATCAGCCGGTGTCTGGTCGGGTCAATGTCCCACCAGCCCTGGTGGTGCCTTTCAAAATGCAGCCCGCTGGGCGTGACGATGCCAAACAGCGACTGCAGCGGGGCAAACGACACGGACGATTGCGTGGTCTGGGTCAGGCCCGGACTCTGGCGGCGCTGCACATTGGATTCGTGTTTGGAAGGGGCGCCATAGCCATCGTTGGATGCCACGGGCTGGCCCAGACCCCGCGAGTGCGCAGGCAGCTGCAGGATTTCCGGCGCTCCCTGGGCTACTGCACCTTGCGCCATTGCAACAGGCGCTGCGGCTGCGGCAGCAACGCCGGCCAGGGCCGTCTGCAGAAAACCCCTGCGCCCTGCCGGTGGCGTTGCCATTGCTGCTGGCTTGGCCGGTGCTGCCCGCATGGATGCCTGGATCACCTCTTGCGTCAAAAAATTCTCTGGCGCCTTTTGCAGTCTTCCGGCGTTCCATTGCTCTTGGCTCACTGTCTCTCCTTGCATGCAGCTTCGGTAATGCGGCCTGTTTCCAGCCTGTGCCAGACGTGGCGCTGGACAATGCCCTTCACGCGGCAGGGGCAAATATATGCTTATTACCGAAAGTTTTTATCAGGGAAAAACCGCATGCTGCACTTGGCTGCAGTGCCTGAAAAGCACTGTTTCCTGCGCTATAAGCGCGCTGCGTTTTGTCAGGGAAACCGGTAGTGGCGCTGGTTCAGCACCGCCGCAATGGCGGTGACCTCTTCTGGAAACAGGCCCATGCCCATTTCCGTGTTGCATTGCTCCACCATGCCGCGCAGCGCCCCTGCGGTGGTGATGCGTTCGCCAGGGCGGTACACCGCCGAGCCATCACCGCCAAACTTGATCTGGTGGCAGGCAGCGCACTTCTTTTCCTCGATGAGCTGCCTGCCCAGCGATAGGTCCGCGCCCTTGAAGATGGCAGCGCCCTGCGCCATGGCGGACGTTGCAGAAACTGCAGTGGCCAGTGCTGCGATGGCAAGGGCCAGAGAATGCCAGTGGCGAAGGTGCATGGAATTTTCCTTGGGGCAGCACGGGGCTGCAGTCGGTTGCTAGAAAAAATCTGCGTGTTTGCGTGTTTGCGTGTCTACCTGTCTGCGAAGTCACGTTTTCCGGATGCTCTGGCGTGCGGCCAGCAGACGGTCATCAAGGTAGCTGCCATAAAAATCGGGCAGGTATCCGCCCTCCAGGCGCTCGGCGACTTCCTTCGCGCCCTGGCCGAAAAACAGCACCGTGGGCGCCACGCGGGCATTCCACTGGCGCACCAGCTGGTCGTGCGACACGGGCTGGCCGGCAAAGTCCTCGGTCATCGCCTTGCTGCGCATGTCCACCTGCACCACCGGCAGGCCCTCGCGCCGCAGCATCGGGGCCAGGTGGCTGCTGCGCACCACCTCGCAAAACGGGCAACCATGCAGGCTGACCATCACCACCAGCGGCTGGCGCAGCTTTTGCGCCAGCGCCAGCTCTTGCGCCAGCGAATGCGAAGCCGGCAGCGCCGCCGCGCTGGCACGGGCCGCACCTGTCCGGAGCGCACCCCCGGCCGCAGAACCTGCCGCCACGCCCAGCGCGGCGATGCGCCGCAGCAGCTGGCGCCGGCCTGCATTGCCTGCATGCTGCACCGGGCCGCTCATGGTGCGTCCTCGTGCTCCATGAGCAAAAAGGTGTTGTAGGCGTTCATGCGGTTGGCAGCGCCAAAAAGCGGCAGGTGCTCATAAGGACTCCAGTCGGTGGCCTCGTAGGCCTCGCCAAAAGGTGTCATGTCGCGCGCTGCCTTGCCCATGTGCTGGCGCAGGTAGGCCAGGTAATTGCGTGTCAGCTCCATGTCCGCACGTGCTTCGCGCGACACCGGGCCATGGCCCGGCACCACCACCCCGGCACCAAAGCCCAGCAGCGTGTCCAGCGATTTGATCCACTGCCCGCTGTTGGCCTGGCCGACAAACGGAATGCGCTGGCGAAACACCAGGTCGCCGGCAAACAGCACTTTTTCATCGGGCAGAAAAATGGCCAGGTCTTCCGGGGTGTGCGCAGGCCCGATGGGGCGCAGCAGAAAACGCACGCCGCCGATGGTGCGATCCACGGGGCCGCTGATCCACTCGTCTGCAGGTACCAGTCGGGTGCCGGCATCAATCCACGGGGCCAGTTCGGTGCGCGAGGCCTGCAGCCGCAGCGCAGCGGTGTCCGAGTTGAGGTATTCGCGGCCCGCCGTGTGCGCAATCACCGTGGCGCCCGCGTCCTTGAAGGTCTGCAAACCATAGATGTGGTCGGCGTGGTAGTGCGTCACCAGCACGTGCGTCACAGGTTTGGCGGTGTGCTTGCGGATTTCCTCCAGCAGCCGCGTGGCCAGGGCGGGCGAGCCCAGGGCGTCTATCACCACCACACCGTCCTGCGTGATGACAAAGGCTGCGTTGGAAATGAAGTTCTGGTTTTCAGGCGTTCCCAGCGCGGACAGGCCCTGCACATACCAGGCCGATGCGGACACCTGCTCGGCCTGCATCGGCACCCGCTTTGGTGTCTGCGCCGCAGCAGCGTTTGCCGCAGGGGCGGCAGCTGGAGCTGTCGCCTGCGCCATCACCGCCCCCGGCGCAGTTCCCAGGGCCAGTGACAGGGCCAGCGCCCAGGCCGCAGGGCGCGGCGCGGCAGGCCCGCACCGATTTGCACTCCACTTCACCCTCACCCTCTTGACAATTTCTGTCATGCCCACCCTCCGAACATCTGCAATGGCTGAAAAACGCACCCGTTGCACCACGATACCGGAGAAATGCGCTTTTGCCCTGTGCCGCCGGCGGCACTCTTGTCTTGCCAATCGGCCGCGTTTTTTGCCATGGACCGCACCGGCCTGAAAAGCCCTGCCACCCCGACCCAGGCCACCCCCCTGAAAACGTTGCCCCCATGCCACGCTGGCAGGCTGCGCATTGACCAGCGTCAAGGCGCCGGAGCGCAGCGGCCCTACCATCGTCTGCGCACCCACCCGTTCACCCGTTCACCCGTTCACTCTTTCGCCCTGCACACTGGAGACACCATGGACCTGGCAACCGCCCTGGAAACCTGGGGCGAGCCTGCGGTGCTGACCGTGGGCGGCGCCGT